>JBAXVH010000022.1:0-11478 GCA_037129215.1 Bacteroidota bacterium
AAACTATCTGCAGTCATTACTACCCCGTATAATTGTATTACTGTATCTTTTTTAGGTGTATTAACCGGCGATGCCTGCGAAAAAACAACACTGCTTTTTGCAAGGATTGCAAGTAATAAAATATATCTGAAAAATATTTTCATTAATAAAGAATTATCTATTATTTGATTAACTGGAAAAACTATTTTACAAATTAAACAGCGATTCAAGCACAAAGTAAACTCAGTACTGCTAATTTTGCGACCTTATTTTCTATTTTATAAAAACTTTCGCAATGACAGAAGCAGATATTTTAAAGGCACTCAGTAATGTTCAGGAGCCTGATCTTGGAAAAGATTTAGTTACCTTAAACATGGTAAAAGACATCATAATAGATGGCAATAACGTAAGCTTTACTATTGTACTTACCACTCCGGCTTGTCCTATGAAGGATATGATGAGCAATGCCAGTACCAATGCCATTAAACTGCTGGTGAACAAAGAAGCTATTGTAAAAGTGAATTTCACTTCCAATACTACCAGTACCCGTAAAGCTGCCGACAATGTATTGTCTGGCGTAAAAAATATTATAGCAGTAGTTAGTGGTAAGGGCGGTGTAGGTAAAAGTACTATTTCGGCTAATCTGGCTTTGGCGTTGGCAGAAGGCGGTGCAAGCGTTGGGCTGATGGATGCAGATATTTATGGTCCAAGTGTACCCATCATGTTTGGAGTACGTGGGGAAAGACCTATGATGAAAGAAGTAGATGGCAAAGGGATTATTATGCCATTGGAGAAATATGGTATCAAATTGATGAGTATTGGTCTATTGGTGGATGAAAAGAATGCCGTTGTATGGCGTGGACCAATGGCGAGTAGCGCTATCCGTCAGTTTGTGACCGATGTAGAATGGGGTAATTTAGATTATTTAGTAATAGATATGCCACCAGGAACGGGAGATATTCACCTTACTTTAATGCAAACTGTCCCGGTAACAGGGGTGGTGATTGTAACTACACCGCAGAATGTTGCTTTAGCTGATGCTAAAAAGGGTATAGCCATGTTTGGACAAGCACAAATAAATGTACCAATCATTGGGTTGGTAGAAAATATGGCCTACTTCACTCCTGAAGAATTGCCTAACAATAAGTATTATCTATTTGGAAAAGATGGCGGAAAGAATCTTGCTGAAGAATACGACCTTCATTTCTTAGGTCAGGTTCCTATTGTTCAAAGCATCAGAGAAGGTGGTGACTGTGGTATTCCGGCTATGATTGGCACTGATGAAATTTCTAAACATGCTTTAAGGAGTTTTGCATCGAATGCGGTAAGACAAATTGCTATCCGCAATGCCAGTTTGCCAAAGACAGGAACAATAGTAATGGAAAATTAATAGCAGAATTTTTCTAACTCTGAGTTATTTTGTATTCTTGCGTTTTAATGCTTTTTTAAACTTATTTGGTATATTCTATATTCATGAGCGACACAACGGAAATAAAAAAGGATGATAAAGCATGGATGGTGATTTATACAAGATCCCGCAGCGAAATGAAAGTAGACAGTCTGCTTACATCCAAGAATATAGAATGCTATTGCCCCACCAGAAAAGTGGAAAAGCAATGGAGCGACAGAAAGAAGATTATTGAAGAAGTAATTTTCCGTTCATATGTATTTGTCCGTATTACTGAAGCAGAAATACAAACTGTTTTAGGTACCGATAGGGTTATGAATTTCATTTATTACAACAAAAAGCCTGCAGTAATAAGGGATGAGGAAATTGACATTATCAAAAAATATCTTAACGAGAAAGATGTTGAAGTAAGCACTTTTAATGCTGATGATTTTGAACCTAATACTAAGGTGATGATAAATCATGGTGTTTTTATGGATAACAAAGGGGTGGTGCTAAAAAGTAATAAAAGTAAAGTTTATGTGCTGATAGAAAGCTTATCGCAGGTTATGGTTATTGAGTTTTCGAAGAGTCATGTAACCCCAATGGTTTAATTGAAATAATAACAGAATGATATTCTCCTCCTTATTTAAAAAGAAAATGGACATAGTAAATGCACTTTCCTTTATTGGAACAGATATGCATTCCCATTTACTTCCAGGATTAGATGATGGATTACAGACAATAGAGGAGTCTGTTGCTTTTATTAAAGAGTTGCAAACGCTTGGTTATAAAAAGCTTATATGCACTCCTCACGTAATTACAGATGTCCATCTTAATAGTGGAGAAACTATATTACCTAAGCTTGATCTTGTTAGAAAAGCGCTGAAAGAAGAGAACATCAATGTAGAAATTCAGGCTGCAGCAGAATATATGGTGGACTATGAATTTGAGCGTAAGCTGAAAAACAAAGAGCCCTTTTTAACGATGGGCGACAACTATATTCTGATAGAAATGTCTTATGCTATGCCTCATCAGAATATTGAAAATGTAATATTTGATTTAAATATTGCAGGCTACAAACCAATTCTGGCACATCCCGAGCGATATGGGTATTTTCATTCCAATTACGACTATTATGCTACACTTAGAAGCCGAGGCTGTTATTTTCAGCTAAACATGCTTTCTATCTGTGGTTATTATGGAAAAATGGAGAAAAAAGTATCCCACCGACTCCTTAAAGACAATTGTGTGGAGTTTGTAGGAACCGATATGCACCACCTGAATCATTTAAATGTCACAAAACTATTTGGAGGCTCCGGAGATGCTTATAAGGCTTTAAAGGGGGTAGAACTCTGGAATAAGTACTTGTAAATCAAGTATTTATAGCTTTGAAAGCTGGTTAACAATACATTAAAATGTTGTATTAGCTATTCAGTTTCAGACTAAAACAGCTGTTAACAACAGCATAAATGGTGAAAACAACGAAATAAAGCGGAAATTATTTGCATAAATATATTCTAATCCCTTACTTTTGCCGCCAATTATAAAAGAAGTAAATTTTTCAGTAGAAAAGAAATTATCAGATGCCAATTACAAAAGAAAGAAAAGTTGCGATATTCACTGAATTTGGTGGAACAGCAGCAAACACAGGATCCATTGAAGCTCAGGTTGCTTACGTTACAGAACGTATTGCTCACATCAGTGGTCATTTAAAAGAGAACAAAAAAGATTTTTCCACACACCGTGGTCTAATGAAAATGGTAGGTAAACGTAAACGTTTATTAACTTATTTACAAAAGACTAACCTTACCAGCTATCGTGAATTGATTGCTAAGTTAGGTTTAAGAAAATAATTTCTCTCTTCCACTGATAGTGGATAGAGGATGGGTTATATACCGGTTATAATTATCTTTAACACTATACAAATCCCAACTTCTTTAATGATGTTGGGATTTTCTTGTTTTCTGTATATCACTTACCCCCTCTATTGCTACCAGCTTAATCAAAATTAAATTAATTAAAAATGTTATCACAACCAATTCAACAAAGCTTCAAGCTGCCTAATGGTGCTGAAGTGATTATAGAGACCGGCAAATTAGCCCGTCAAGCGGATGGTGCTGTAACGGTTCGTCAGGGTAATTGTATTATCCTTGCTACTGTTTGTGCCAATAAAGAACCTAAAGAAGGACAGTCTTTCTTTCCATTAAGCGTAGATTATCAAGAGAAATTTGCATCTGCAGGTCGTATCCCTGGTTCTTTCTTTAAGAGAGAAGCAAGATTAAACGACTACGAAATATTAACCAGCCGTCTTATCGACCGTGCTTTACGTCCACTTTTTCCTGAAGATTACCTATGTGATGTTCAGGTATTAGTTACTTTGGTTTCTTCTGATAAAGAAGTAATGCCAGATGCATTGGCTTGTTTAGCTGCATCGGCTGCACTTGCAGTATCAGATATTCCTATTAAAGAAATTATTTCTGAAGTAAGAGTTGCCCGTGTAAACGGACAGTTTATTGTAAATCCTTACCGTTCTGAATTAGAGAAAGCGGATATGGACTTTACCATTGCAGCTACTGAAAAGAATCTGATGATGGTGGAAGGGGAAAGTAAAGAGTGTAGCGAAGAAGAGCTTGTAGAAGTACTTCAGATTGCGCACGATGCTATCCGTGTTCAGATTGCTGCACAAGCTGCTTTAGCTGCTGCAAAAGGTGTAACAACTAAGAGAGATTATACCAAACCAGCTTCTGACGAAACAATCAAAGCTAAAGTATACGAATTTGCAAAAGATAAAGTATATGCTATCTCTGCCAGCGCAAGCAGCAAAGAGCAACGTACTGATGCTTATAAATTATTAAAGGATGAAGTTCTTGCCAGCTTTGGAGAAGAAGCAGAAGCATTAACTAAATCTTTAGCTAAAAAATACTACGAAGACCTTCAGTGGGAAGTAGTAAGAGACATGATCCTGGATGACAGAAAGAGACTAGACGGAAGAAGTTTAGATCAGGTTCGTCCTTTGGCTATGGAAATTGATCCATTGCCTACTCCACACGGATCGGCTTTGTTTACCAGAGGTGAAACGCAATCTTTAACTACTATCACTTTAGGAACTCCTTTAGATGAGTTGTTAGTAGAAAGCGCTGCAGTTTCTGTAGATTCCAAATTCTTCTTGCACTATAACTTCCCTCCTTTCAGTACTGGTGAAGTAAAGATGATGAGAGGACAATCTCGTAGAGAAGTAGGTCATGGTAACCTTGCTATGCGTTCTTTAAAACAAATGATGCCAGGTTCCGAGTATCCTTATACTGTAAGAGTAGTAAGTGATATTCTTGAATCAAACGGTTCTTCTTCTATGGCTACTGTTTGTGCAGGTTCTCTTGCATTGATGGATGCTGGTGTGCCGGTGCCTAAGCACGTAAGTGGTGTGGCTATGGGATTAATTACCAGAGGAGATGGCAAATACGCTATCCTTACTGATATACTTGGAGATGAAGATCATTTAGGTGATATGGACTTTAAAGTTACCGGTACCCGCGATGGTATCTGTGGCGTACAAATGGATATTAAAGTAGACGGTTTAAGCATGGAAGTAATGCGTGAAGCATTGAATCAGGCAAAAGCTGGTCGCTTACATATACTGGATGCTATGTACAACACTATTGGCGAACACCGCTCTGAAGTGAAACCACATGCTCCAAGAATGGTTAAACTGATAATCGATAAAGAATATATTGGTGCAGTAATTGGCCAGGGTGGAAAGGTTATTCAGGAAATACAACGCGAAACTGGTGCTACTATCAATATTGAAGAAGTAGGCAACACTGGTGAAGTAAGCATCTTCAGTGCTGAAAAAACAAGTCTTGATAAAGCTATTGAGTGGGTTACCAGTTTAACTACTCCTCCTGAAATAGGCAAGGACTATGATGGTGTGGTAAAGGGTGTTAAAGAATTTGGTGCGTTTGTAGAATTCTTACCTAAGAAAGAAGGTTTATTACATATCAGCGAAATTAGCTGGAACCGTATTGAAACAATGGATGGTATATTCAATGATGGCGATAAGGTAAGAGTGAAACTGATAGATATAGACGCTAAAACAGGTAAGTTTAAGCTGAGTGCCAAGGCTTTATTGCCAAGACCAGAAAGAACGGCTAACGACCGTCCTGAAAGAGGTGACAGACCAGAAAGAACTGATAGACCAGGTCGTCCGGAAAGACCTGAAAGAAGAGATCATTAATCTTATCTGATAGATATAAATTTAAAAAGAGCTGATGAATTTCAGCTCTTTTTTTGTGGGGATTATTGACCCTATAATATTATACTTGCTATGTTTTTTTTTGCAATTTCTATAGTTTCTAAAATTGAACTTCCTTGCGCTATTAAGCCTTGTAAATTATTGGATGTTGCCAGATTAAACCCCTTCAAGCAATTTTTGTATCTGTAAATTAACGATCACAATTTTAATTGAATGAATAACCAATTTATAAGGTCTTATTTATTTAGCTCCTTTTGTAAGTATAGTTCCAATAGTTCTTCTGTAGTGATTATCCTAGGAAATAATTTCTTTCTTAATCCAACAATAAGTCTTTTATCTCCTGTCCACAGTTTGCAACGTAAATGATTGGCCAAAGCTACAAACAATGCATCGTCCTCATCAATGTTTTCTACAAGCTTAAAGGAGTCTTTAATATCTTTATCTGAGATTAAAAGATCATCAATGAATTTTATTTTATTAATAATTAGCTGAAAGATTTCATTGAATTTATCTTCAGAAAAACCTGAGATGGTTTGTATTTTGGACTGATGGTTTATTATCTCTTCCTTTAACAGGCCAATAGTATAATAATCGAAATGAGAAGATCCGTTTATAATAAGTTGACCAATATTACTTCTGGTATTTAAAATAGCGCTGAAAACAATATTAGAATCAACTACAATTTTCATTGTATTCCTCTTTTTTTCATCGCTTTTTGCAGCATTGATTTGTTGGCATCTTTTACCATAGCATCAACAGCTGATTGTTTTGCTTTTGGTTTTACAGTAAGCTCTTTGTATCGCAAATAATCAAGCATATTCTGCAGTTCCGACAAATCAATTGTAGAAGGAAGCCTTACGAGTATTTCGTTTTTTGTTCTTTCGAGAATCATAAAATGATTTTTCCAAAAATAAGGTATTTATTATTAGAAGTCTATTTATTATATACACTTCACTAACTATCTACTTATTTATGATTAATAATATCATTAGCAAACTATTCGCTTACCACTATCCTCTTTGGCTTTAAAAACACAGGGCTAGGCATTCTGGCCAATGCAGGATTCCAGTCCCAGTTTACATCTCCTAGTTTTACGCTTATAAAAGTTTAGATGGTTTTATAGTTGGAATTAAACTCATATCAATTACCTATTCTTTCATGTCCAACAATTTCTTCATTATTTAATTCAATTAAATCATAATGATCAAAAAGTTGCATAATAGTATCGAAGTATTTATCTATCAAACTTAGTAGTAACTTATTGGAGATGTTTCCTGTAGCAATAAAAATAAGTTTTGAAGGAATTCCTCTGATTAAGTGTGAATCAAGAAAATCTGCATCTTTTGTTATAACTATTCTGTTTTCATCCAGTGATACTTTTCTTATTGCTTGATCTGTAGTAAATTCTTTTTGCGGTAAATTATCAGTATGAATTACATCCAGTTGCTTACTCCTTAATAAAAGTACTAACTTAAAAGGTAAATTAGCATCTACAAGGAATTTCATGCTACAATTTTATTAAGCGATTTTACCTTCGTTAATTGTGATGCAAATAAAAGGCAAGCCTTAATATCAGCAGATTCTATGGCAGGATAATCATCTAATATTTCAGTCTCTGACATGCCCGAAGATAAAAGGTCTAATATTAAATCAACTGTGTAACGGGTATTACGAATAGAGGGTCTGCCATGGCAAACTTCCGGATTGATTGTTATCCTATTAAATAGTACTCTATTCATTATTTATTTTTTCCAAATATACATTTTCTAATTGAATACACTTGCAATCAAATAAATGTAACAGTTGTACTTAGGTCTTATTATATAAGTTATTGTAAGATAAATATACCTTATTTCAATAATTCTATTCACTAACCACTAGCCTCTTTGGCCTTACAAATAACTTACTAGGCATTCTTGCCAACGCAGGATTCCAGTCCCAGTTTACATCTCCTAGTTTTACGCCTATAAAGGTTTGGTTGGTTTTATTGGCGCTTAAACCAATATAACTAATACTATCCTTAAAAGGAAAAGGATTAGTAGTATCAGGGAATTGATAACTGCTATCTACAAAAGCCCATAGTCTGATTTCTTTAGTTTTACTGTTGGTAAATGTTGTATCTATACCCAGTATTAAGCGTTTCATATACACCAGATCGAGGCTGGTTATTTTACCATCTCCATTTACATCGGCGGCTATTATTTTGTAGGGATTGTTTAGTTTAGTCTTGCCAAGAATATGGCTTTGGGTTAATGCCAAATCTAAAGTAGTAACTCCATTGGTTTTATTGATGTCGTTGTTTTTGGAGGGGGCAAGGGTGTAGTTGCCATTGTACAAACTAACAATATAATTACCTGAACTATCGGAATTATCGATACCAGCGCCATCTCCAGTAAAGTTGACGGTGGTTTTCTTTATTGTTTTGCCTGTAGGAGTAATTGTTTTACCTTCTATGATAATTTTAGGTGTTGCTGTTATACCACTATCTACCATAGCTATCTGATGTTTACCCTTAGCATTATTATATCCAAAATAAAACGCAGTATTTAAAGTATCTCCAAAACCACTAATAGTTCCGCTATCAGGGTTTTTAAACATAATATAACCAGTATCGGTATATCTGCCAATACTTATGCTGGTACTATTGTTACCTGTTCCATAATACCCTATATACAATCGAGTATCAAAGCTTATATTTCCAGCACTTCCTTTAGATATTGTATCAGGATTATTGATGATAGTAATTTTTGTACCGTCAAATTTTGCCATATAATTTTTACCATTTACCTTGGTATAAGTAAAGTAAAGAGCATTCTTATATATCGTAAATTGATAATTGCTTATTCCAACTCCATTATCTGGATTGTTAAGTATATTGGAACTTGAGCCATCGTACCAACCAAGACTATAGGTGCTATTTGTTTTATTATAATAATTGAAAAATAATTTGTTATTGTAAACAACAAAATATTTTGCGTTACCTAAATCTGTTGTGTTAGCTGGATTGCTGAGTACCGTGGTAATTATATTTCCATCATATTTAAATAAATGATAGGAATTGGTAGTGTCAAATACTTGCGCTACAAAATATAGATTCCCGTTGTATCCAATCATGTACTCCAAATTAGAGATTATATTGGAAGAGGTATCTTTTAAAGGGATTAAGTTTATTGTATTACCATCAAATTGAAGAATGCTTTCATTATAATTATCATCATTCTGTAACATATACAGCTTATTGTTGTATACATAGAATCCATCATGTCCCGAAAATGAATAGAACTGATTATTTACAATGCCAGGGGGATTATTAATAACAATAAAACCATTACTTACAGTATCATATTTGGCAAGATAATTATTGTTGTTGGTGTCACATTGAAGAATAGTATATAAATTGTTGTTGAAATTAATAAAGGGTTTTCCATACCAGTAATTATTAGAGAAATGAAATTGAGCAGGCATAGGAATATGGGAAACTTTTTTTCCATCAAATCTAACTATACTATATACATAAGGAATACTATCCTGATATAAAAATAATAATTGATTGCCAGTAGCAGCAACTGTACTTTGATAAATACTTCCAGTATCAGGATTTGGATAAAGTATTGTTTTTTTACCATCAAATTTTGCTAACTGATATCTGCCAAGTGTATTTTTATAGGGAGTATATATAGCACCGTTCATTGACTGTGCTGCATAACCAGAGAATCCTTCGCTTAATGTATCTGGATTAGGAATTAGTTTTATAGTTTGTGATTGAGTACTATTAAAGTATGCGATTACAATAATTATTAGTAATATTCTAAGTTTCATAAAGGGAATTTTCACCTCAAATATTCATCATTCTTTCCAATTACCAAAAAAATATACCCAACCATAACAGTCAGGTATATCTTTTATTTAACCTTAAACGATTTAAACGACTTAAACGTCTTAAACTACAAAGCCCCTATCGTATCATTCTCACCATTACTACTACGCCAAGGTCTATATTGTTTAAAGTATCTATTTCCAGTATAATATTCTTATCTAAAAATCCATCCATAGTAAGGCGAATATTTACCATACCAACAACAGTTACTTTTATAGATAATGCACCCTCGGAACCGGATACAAAATTATCATCAGTTTCTACCACAAGAGCGTTTACACCTACCACCGGCACAGGCGCTGTACCTATCATTTCCATAATATGTGCCGACACCATTACCGGATTGCCGGAATTTGTATATACCACACCCCATAAACGAGCATTTTTCCTTCTGCTTTCTACCGTTCCTTCATCATAATGTGTTTCTACTTCATCCCATACCTTTTTTACCACGGCTCCAGCTTCTGAATTCATGGCTAAAATAGTTTCTTTCGAAACATCTAAGGCATCTAATGCATTTAGGTGTTTATTAATTTTAGTAACAATTACTGCATGGTGAGTGCTTATTTCTAAGACAGTAGGATACGGAATAGCCGCACCTCCAGCTGCAATCATTAAAGCTTCGCCATCAATAATATTCTGTCCCACTGTTTCTGTTTCAGAATCGGTTCTTTGATGTGGTACTGCACCACTACTAATAGTAATACCAAAATAACTACGACTGCTTTCAGGTATTAATCCTCTATCAATTTTAAAATTAAGTACTTGAATATACTGACTGTTCAGCATACGCTGCTCGGCAACTGCTATATCCTTTTCAGCAGTAGCCTTCGAACTATTTGCCTGCTTAATAAATACATCAGTTCGGGCAGCACTAAAAGCAACCTCCGAATTATCAAGGCGCAAGGATAATGCTACAGAAATAATGTTTCCAGAAGCAGGTGGATTATCCTTTCTCTCCTTTGCTTTCTTTAATGCCACATAATGGCTTTCTGTACTATTGGGCAATCTTCTTCCTAAACTCATAAAATAAAAATTTAATTTTTAATAAATATTCATCCATACAATTTCATATCTCCTCATTTTTCAAGTTCTTACCCTTTCGTAAGCATAAGCGGACAATCTTCCGAGCACCCTTACGAACCTGTAAGCATAGTCGGAAGATCTTCCGGGTACCCTTACGAACTCGTAAGCATGGGCGGAAGATCTTCCGAGCACCCTTACGAGATGGTAAGCATGGGCGGACAATCCTCCAAGCCCCCTTACGAGCTCGTAAGTATAGGCGGACAATCTTCCGAGCCTCCTTTCCAGTAGGTAAATGCCTACTAAAATGAACCTCCTCTAAAATTTAATCTGAAAATAACCCAATCAGAATCGATTAGTTGCGTTAAAGCATGGTAGGAAAGTTCTCTAACTTCATCCTGCTATACACCGTAGATGTTAACTGTAGTACTACTTCTAATGCCTCATTTGTAATATTACAACAGATAGCGAAATACGTATTTCTAAATCCCTTTATTCCTTCGGGATACGGTAAGGTAAGAATACCTTTTATAGTCCTACAAAATAGTGTTGCTAAATAGAGTAACAGTACTTTATTGGCACATAAAGGTGGCGAACTATTTCTACCCTTGTTGTTAAGGTGAAGACAATATTCTAATTAATGAATTAAATAATAAAAACAATAAATTAAATATTATTAATTATGATGTGTACATGTGCGTCCCTGATATAGGTTGACCGAAAAAAGTCAATTTATATGCAATCAAATATCAAGAAAATTAGAAAAAGTAGACGCTACTCTATAGAGTTTAAACAATCGATTATTAATCTATTTGAAAGAGGCGAATACAGTGTTCCTCAGCTAGAGAAATTGTATGGTATAGGAACAACTCAGATATACAACTGGATATATAAATATTCTACATTTAATGAAAAATGTGTTAGAATTGTAGAGATGAAAGACAGTAATCAAAATAAGGT
>JBAXVH010000220.1:0-2742 GCA_037129215.1 Bacteroidota bacterium
CTTGTAAACAAAAAGGGAGAATATGTAGTCTCTCATTAATATTTTTTAAAATTAAAATAACATGAAGTTGAAATTATTTTATCTGGCAATTGCTGGGATAATAGCAGCAAAGGTATCTGCTCAGGATTTTGTAACCAATAATACGGACAGCAAATATCAGTTTACCATTGAAAAGAAATTGGATGTAACTCCGGTTAAAAATCAAAATAAGAGTGGCACATGCTGGAGCTTCAGTACCAGTTCTTTTCTGGAAAGTGAAGTGATAAGAATAGGCAAACAACCTGTAGATCTTAGTATGATGTGGGTAGTAAGAAATATGTATTATGAAAAGGCTTGGAATTACCTGAGAAGACAGGCAAAAGCTCAATTTGCTGAAGGGGGCGAACCTCATGATGTAATGAATTGTATTCGTAAATATGGTATTGTTCCAAAGTCTGTTTATACAGGAGAAAATAGTAGTGTGGATGGTAAACCTGTTCATGGCGAATTGGATGTTGTGATGGCTTCTTTTATGAAAACTGTTGCAGAAAGACCAACTGTTTCTAAAAATTGGTCTGTTGCATTGAATGGAATACTCGATGCTTATCTTGGAAAGAAAGTGGACACCTTTTCTGTTGATGGTAAAAAAATTACTCCAGTAGAATATGCCAGTTCTTTAGGTATTAATCCTGATGACTATGTAGAAATAACTTCATTTACTCACCATCCATTCTATAAACCCTTTGTGTTGGAAATTAGTGACAACTGGGATAATGGAATGGCATATAATGTTCCATTAGACGAATTGCAGGCAATAGCAGATAACGCAATAAAAACTGGTTATACTATTGAGTGGGCAAGTGATGTAAGTGAGAAATATTTTTCTTTTAAAAATAGCATAGCAATTGTACCCGAAGGAGTAGATACTATGTCGGATGCTACTTTGCAGAAAACCTTTTTACAACCTGGTACTGAGAAAGTAATTACTCAGGAAATACGTCAGGAAGCATTTGATAATTTAACTACTACTGATGACCATGGAATGCATATAATTGGTAAATCCCACGATCAGAATAATCATGAATTTTATCTTGTAAAGAACAGTTGGGGAACAGATAGAAATGCTATGAAAGGTTATTTCTATTGCAGTGTGCCTTACTTCCGTTATAAAACAACTGCTATCATGGTACATAAAGGTGCCATTCCAGAAAGTATTGCAATGAAACTTGGATTAGTTAAGTCGAAGAAACCAACAAAATAAATTTCCTGGAATAGAACATACTAAAATGGGTAGATTCGATAAGATTCTGCCCATTTTTATTTATAATCCTACAAAAGGATTTTTATCTTTTTCGTGCTGAATAGTTGTTGGCTCTCCATGACCTGAGTATACTTTGGTTTCTCCAGGTAAAACAAATAGTTTAGTCCTGATACTATTGGCTAAAACATCAAAACTACCACCGGGTAAATCTGTTCTTCCAACACTTTCTTTAAATAGAACATCACCACTGATAATGAAATTCTGCTTTGCACAGTAGAAGCTTACACTTCCCGGAGAATGTCCTGGTGTATGAAAAATGGCTAAACTATCATCTCCCAATGTTATTACCTGATTTTCTGACAGGTAATGAAATGGCCCACTATAATTTGTAAACTCCATTCCCCACATCTTACCTGATTCAGGAGCATAAAGTAACATCTTTTCATCATCAGGATGAAAGTGAAGTTCAAGACCATATTGTTTATGAACCCAGTTGTTGCCAAAAACATGATCCAGATGACAATGTGTATTGAGTAACAAAACAGGTGTTAACTGATTTTCGGATAGAAAGGCTTTCAAGGTTTCTTCCTCAGCTGTGAAATAACATCCCGGATCGATTATGATGGCTTCTTTACTTTCATTATAAAGCACATAAGTATTTTCCTGTATAGGACTGAATGTAAATATCTTAATTTGAAACATAGTAAAATAATGTGTTGGCTAATGGCCTATTTTTTAAGTCCGCTGATAAGTATAGCAATCATGTTTTCTTCCAGTTCTTTGGCTCCTATTTTTTGCTTACTTCTATGCCAGCTTTCTATACCACTTATAGCATGAAGCATTATCAGTACTGCTGTAGGAGCATCAATAGCTTTGATCTCTTTCTTTTGAATTCCCTGTTCAATTATTGCAGCAATTTTTTTCCTATAACTCCTTCGTTGTGTCTGGAAATTAGATAAATATGGTTCTTCAAGATACTTCCATTCTCTATCGCAAACGTATACTTCCTGATAGTGGTTTATCATGCCATGAATATGAAATCGAAGTATCTCTTCTATTTTAGCAAGTGAGTTGATTTTTTTATGCTCTATCTCATCTAAAACAAGGTTATATCTGTTGGCTACCTCAAAACAAATAAGATGTAATAATTCGCTTTTGCTTTTTATATGGTTGTAAAGACTGGCAGCTTCTACCCCTAATACTTCTGCTAACTCGCGCATGCCAGAAGCTTTGTATCCTTTTTCTTTAAAAAGCTCTGCTGCTTTTTCTATAATAACTTCTTTCCTTGTTAGATTCTTATTGGTAACAATTTTTCCCATAGCAAAACTTTAAGGTAATGAGTTGTAAAGATGAATAAAAAAATTCGAATAAAGTATTCTATTATAATTATAATGTATTACGCTCTTTATATATAAGTTTAGTTATATTGTTGATATTTTAAAAATATATGCAATATCTATTAAAATTTAATTAAGTATTCTATTTATGTAACTATTTAAAGG
>JBAXVH010000221.1:0-2733 GCA_037129215.1 Bacteroidota bacterium
TTTCAAATGTAAGAAGCTGTTAGCGTAAAACCATAGTTGATTTATTTATAGCAATTATTTTACAGTTGGGAGGGGGAATAATCGCGGATTGAATTCATAGCCGCAGAGAAAGGAGAGAAGGAGATTATAACAAGAATAAAGAATCGTTACTGTTGAATATTTTGCAATATTGAATCTTGTATTTTCTATGACTCTTGTCATGTTTTTAATCCTGTTTAATAAATATTGGAAAATTTAATAGTGTAAACTATACACATTATAAAAAATCACTGTACTTTGTAGCAAATTGTTTGTTATGAAGCGATATTTATTATCCCTGCTTCTTGTTGTAACCCTTTCTACACAAGTATTTGCACAGGTTGATTTCAGAAAAGAAACTATTTATTTCCTGATTACTTCCCGTTTTTTTGATGGTGATAGTACCAATAATGCGCCTACAGAATGGTGTAGTTATATTCCTGGTGTAAATAACCCGAATATGACCGATCCTAAAGATGTATCCTGGCGTGGTGACTTTAAAGGATTAATTCAAAAGCTGGATTATATAAAAGGCATGGGCTTTACAGCCATCTGGATTACGCCGGTTGTTCAAAATCGTAGTCCCCTGGATTATCATGGATACCATGCCTGGGACTTTACCAAAGTAGATTCAAGACTGGAAAGTCCGGGTGCTACATTTCAGAATTTAATCAATGCTGTACACGCAAAAGGTATGAAGCTGGTATTGGATATTGTTACCAATCATAGTGGTAGATACGGAATAAAAGGAGTAGCTGAACTAAAGTACAACAACGATCCTACTAAGCCCTGGGGAAAGAATCTTGCGGGCAATACATTGATGCCTAACCCAAACTGGGATTATGATGGCATTACCCCTAATCCTGATGATGGTAGAATATGGAGCAGGGCTAATCTGGCAAAGATGCCTGCCCCTTATAATCAGAATTTAGCTGCCTGGAACTGGCCTTGTACCGAGTCGTTTATTAATACCTCCGACTCTGCTTATTTTCACCATAGTGGTAATGGTTTTGTACAGGGATGGGACGATACTACCAACTGCTATCAGCGAGCAGTTAGTGATGATTGTCCTGATTTGAATACAGGTAGCAAATCGGTACAGGATTATATGTACAATGCATATGCAAGATTTATCAATATGGGCGTAGATGCCTTTAGGTGGGATACCTGGAAACACATGAATAAAGGCGACATATTTGCATTGGCTGATCGTTTTAAAGCATTGAATCCTAACCTGTTTATATTTGGTGAAGTAGCACAGAAAAGATTCGATTTACATTCAGTAGAAGAATTAAATCCACACTGGTATACCTGGCGCGGAGCTACCAATGCATCTGCTCCATCTGGCTTAGGTGTACTCGATTTTTATGGCGAAGCAACCTTTCATAATACTTTCGAAAATGGAGGAGCATTCAGTGGAGTAACAGATGCTGCACGTTATGATAATTTATATTCAGATCCTTCGCTATTGGTAACCTGGCTGGATAACCACGATTTTGGTCCCAACAACGACTGGAACATGCGCTACAGTGGATCTCCAGAGAATCTGGCATCCTGCATGAATTTTATGTTTACATGGCGTGGAATTCCTTGCGTTTACTACGGTACAGAAGAACAGTTTCAGAGAGGTATATTCTGCGATATTCACGATGCAAGTGGTGTACAAAAAAGTCTTGATCTTACAGGAAGAGCTTACTATGGAAATGAATTTGCTAATGCACAGAACACGAAGCTTTATAAGCACTTTAAAAAACTGAATGCTATTAGAAGGGCGATCCCCGCATTGCAAGGGGGCACCTGGAATTGGGGCGGTAATTATCCTGGAAACGGTATTGGTTATACCCGTACTTTAAACTCGCAGGTAGTAGCGGTAGGACTTGCTAAAGATGGAAATGCAAGCTTTAATTTCTCTGTTCCTAATGGCACCTATAAAGACGCAGTAACTGGTAGGGTTGCTACGGTTACCAATGGTAGTCTGGCCTTTACGGTACAATCAAATTCTGCTGGTATTTATGTATTGAATGGACCCGGAATGATTGGAGGTAGTGGGCTTGGTTACTTTGAGCCTTGTGTAACAGGATGTAGTGTTGTTCCTCCTGATTTAACGATTAGTCCGGTAAGTAATAATTATTACACCCCTATTACTGTTAGTATGAGTACTACAGGAGGTACAGGAGCAAGTTCTATATATTATACCACCGATGGTAGTACGCCAACCACTTCTTCTACAAAATATACAGCTGCATTTAGTGTGAGTACAGCCACAATTGTAAAGGCAATTGCAGTTGATGCCAACGGTAATGTAAGCGCTATGGAAGGACAGAGTTATACTTTTGTTTTACCTAAACCTACTACTACTATTAGTCCGGCTGCAGGTAATTATTATAATGCTTTTGCCTGCACTATTTCCTGTGGTGGTAATGGTACCAAGCCTCCTTATAAAATTTATTATACCACCGATGGTTCTACTCCAACTACCGCTTCTACTTTATATAATGGAGGTCAGATAGGTATCACAGTTGCAACAACAGTTAAGGCAATATCTGTTGATTCTAATAATCAGGTTTCTCCTATAGCAAGTAATACCTATACTTTTAATATACCTCCACCGGTAGTAACCGCTAATCCAACTTCAGGTAATTTTCCTGCTGGTAATGTAAATGTGAGTCTGGTAGCTTCTTCGCCAAGACCGCCGGCACAGATATTCTATACCAC
>JBAXVH010000222.1:0-2727 GCA_037129215.1 Bacteroidota bacterium
AAACGGGGTGTTGTTATATCATATATAACATTTCAGGTAGAATAATTTACTGATTTCTTTTAAAAAGTATATTACCCGAAGAGGTAGTGTAAATACATTTTCAGATTGGAATGTATTGTAGTTTATTTATTACTCAACATATGTACAGCAAGGTATCCACCAACTGCAACTATGGTTAATACCAGTATGGCTATTATAACCCAGTTTATATCAAGTGGATTATGTTTTTTAAGTCTTTTCTTTTGTTGTTGAGTAATGTTTTTTAGCTGTTTATTTAAATCACCAACAATGTCGTTTATTCCATCTTTATTGTCTATTTCTAATAAACCTTCTGCAGCATCCCCAATAAAGGCTGAGGAAGCCATAGCTTCTTCTACCTTACGGGTATCTTCAGCCGATAGTTTGCCTTGGGAATATAGCAGCAACATTTCATCGCTGATATCATTAGGTAATATGTTTTTATGCTCGTTCATTATTTATTCCCAATCATTTTTTTGTCCATCAAAATCTTCAGATTACGCTTTCCATTCTGAATATAACTTTTTACTTTCATCATCTCAAAGCCCGTTTGCCCTGCTATTTCCTGATAGCTTTTATCTTCTAAGTAAAACAAAGTAACACAAATATTTTGCTCCACCGATAATGCTGCTATGGATTCTTTTAAAAGAACAACACTTTTTTCTTTATGCAGTAGTTCAGCAATATCAAGATCTTCATGAGATGTAATGTCGGGCATTTCTTCTTTTAATATTACTTTCCCTTTGTTTCGCAATTGCATCAGACAATGATTTTTTGCAACCAGATAAACCCAGCTTTTAAAGTAGGTAACTTTATACTTAGCCAACTCAGTAATAACTTTTAAAAACACCTGCTGTACAGCATCTTTTGCTGCTGTTTCGTTCTTCAGATATTTCATGCAGGTACCAAACAGCAATAGAGTATAGCGTTCCAGTAAAACACCCAACCATTCATTGTTGCCAGATTGGTAGAATCTGCCAAGCAACTCTTCATCGGTAATATGTTTAAAGTCTTCTTTCAATCTCTTAGGTAGAATGTTTTAAGTAATAAGTTATAAGTAAAAAATAGATACTTGAATGATTTAGATGCATATAAAACAATAATCCATAAACACTATGAATAGACAAGTTGAATGAAGTAGTTAAGGATAATTAGAGAAAAATTTCTTAAATGTCATCCCCTGTATTCTCTTGACTCCTATATTCTGTCTCCTATCTCCTTGTATTAATTATCAAATTATCACTTTAGCTAATCAGCTAATTAGTCCTTCGTGCTTACCCCTTTAAACTGATGAATCGTTTCTTTAAACAGCACATTAAATGTAGTAAGGGTACCATAGCTTGCAGTAATATACTGTTGCATATCTACCTTTTCTTCATCAGTTAAACCCTTATGAGAGTTAATTTTTTGTTCAATCAATCTTAGTCGGTCTCTTACCATTACTATCTTATGAAAAAAGGTTTCGATAGGCACTTCTTTTGATTGTAAATCTGAATCAAAAGGCTTCAGTATCATGGTGCCTCTGTTCCATTTTAAAGCCATAGGAACAATCTCGTAGTCGTGTAGTCTTTGTTTTAATACGTTTTCCAGTGCCAGTTCAATATCGGCAAGTGTTACAGAAGTTACTTCTACACCAGCTTCCGATTTTTCAACTACTTTCAAATCTGAATAATCTTTACCGATACTCTTTGTACCACCTTGCGATTTAAAATAAATTACATAAAAGTCACTACCTAAATCTACGATAGTACCTTTTCCAAAACTCGGATGTTCTACAATAGAACCAATTCCTAATAAATTATTATCCATACTATATTATTTTATGCTGAAGGCTAAAGGCTTTTTGCAAAGCGCTAATACAAAGCAAATGTATTTGGATTCTGCATATAACGTTTTACGTTAAGCATTAAGCGTTCTGCGTTATTACCAGTTAAATTGAATATCTAAAACTAAATCGGGGTGAAGACTTTTTACTACAGGACAAGTATGAGCAGTATTCTTCAGAATCTGTTTTTGTTTGTCGTCTAAGTGTAAATTTTCCGGAAAAAACAAATGAGCTTTTATCTCCCCGATTCTTCTTGGGTCAGCCTTCATTATTTTAGTAATTTCTACCTTCGATCCTTCCAGATTGATACCCATTCCATTTGCCTTAATGCCCATGGTAGTAAGCATACAACTGCCTACTGCTGTTGCTACTGAATCGGTTGGTGAAAAGCGCTCTCCTTTACCGTGATTATCTGTAGGGGCATCGTTTTCTACAATGCTGCCACTCTGTAAATGTGTTAATTCTGTTCTTAAATCTCCCTTGTAAACTACAATTGACGTCATAATTTGTATTTTGCGGTAAATTTACAAACGTAAAGCAAAAAAATGAAGCATTGTTTTGTTTTGATATTAATAATTTCTGCGCCCTTTCTGGTATGTGCTCAACAATCAAAAAGAGATATTAAAAAGCAGGAAAAGGTAGCAAGGAAAAAGTATCTTGACGGTATTGCAAAGAAAGAAGAAGAAGGTGCAATAGTGTTTGATAAACAGGATGTATTTGGCATAAAGCTAAACTCCGATGGTGCTGCAATGTTTTTTGAACATGCAAAGTTTATCAACATGTCTAAAAACAGACTATGGTGGGCTGAACTGGGAGAACACCATGATCCTAAAGAAAAAAGCTATACAAGACCCGATGTTTACAGTAACGGGACCTCTTGTAAA
>JBAXVH010000223.1:0-2710 GCA_037129215.1 Bacteroidota bacterium
CTATCAGCCTGTTCAGTTGTCCTTGTTGCCTTTGCAGGTGTTCTTCACCTGCAATTCCTCTCTTAACTCCACTCAGAACAGCTTTCAAAATAATCGGAGTGCAACTCGGCACTGGTTGTACCTGTGCCGTAATCTATTTCAGCTTGTAGCTGAATTCTCCGTTTGTATTTGTATTCAAACAGCTTTAGCTGTTCTCTCTGCGCCTCTGTATTGCGTATAGCGCTTAGAAAACACTTTCTCCGTGCCTCCTTGGTAAATGTATTAATTGGCTGTTTGTATTCAATCCGCTAATCCGTTAATCCGCAATCCGACAATAAAAAAGCTGTTCCACTCTCGCAGAACAGCCTGTATTAACCTTAAACGATTTAAACGTTAAACCTCTTAAACCTTAAACGCATTCCACCCCACTCATTCTTATCTCAAACTTATTAGGTTCGTTCTTTCTAAACAATACTTTAATACTCGAATTTATATAGTCTGCTGCCTCTACATGCAATAAGGCTTTACCTAAAGCATGGCTTATAAATTCCTTCACACCATCTGCATTCAATGTATAAACCTTCGTTTTTATTTTCTTCTTTTTAACAGTACTCCTAATCTCAGTTATTATAGCATTTATTATTGCCTTTCCAGTAAGGTTATCTATTACAGAATAAGAGCCAGCATTATGTCTTGTACCTACTACAAAAGGCTTACCCAGTAAACTTGCCTTTTCAGCAAGAGAAGGATTAGTTTTTTTATATTTGCTCACAAGCAGTTTTATCAAAAGGTCCTTTACTATCTTGCCTTTAGCCACCCATACGGCCAAAACATCTGTACCATTAGTTTTTTTGTTCACTTTAGCAACTCTCGGAGCGTCTTTTGTTATTCTGAATAAATTTATTTTGGCATATATTTCATTAATATCGTCTTGGTCAATATTAGTTAGAATCGATGCTTTTTCTACCAGTAAATTAACAGCACCATCAAGCTTTTGTAAACAAATTTCTTTATTGTTTCTATAGAAAAATGTATATGATTTATTTAATTGCTTTTTTAAAATAGTATCTCCTAAAGCTAAAGCTATTGTTGTCGCTCTAATGTTTAAACTCATAATACCATCTACAGCGTCCTGCAATATTATTTTAACACTGCCCACACTATCATTATCAATATTTCCCTGTGCCATTATCGCATCATCAATGTTATTTAGGCACACCGTTAGCATGTCAGATTGTCCCTTATATTCTTTTATGGCTTTCAACACTTCCGGATTGGTAACTTCAATCTGTTTCATTCTTCTTTGGCTCTCTATCTCTTCAGCTTGTTTAATTCTCATAATAATGATTTTCAAACTAAGAAGCTGTTTGCGTTAATTGTTTAGAATTAATTATTGCGAATGTCATGGGAGAAATAATGTAAAGAAGTTGCAGCCCAGATAGCGCATCATAAGGAATATCAAATAATTAATTCAAATAGCTTCTAAGATTTTCAAAAAAATAATACCCTAAATTTACGCATAGTTTATTTAATACAAGTATTTAGTTTCAATCTTCGTAATCATTTTAAACTTATTCCATCCACTTTCATCATTGTATTTACCCTTTTTTCTTACAATCAGTACTAACTAATTGCTATCGATATCCATTCCAACTTATACGTCTACTGTACCAGGTATTACGTATTCTATACCAACCTATAAGTACACTATACCAGATATTACGTATTTTGTACCACCTTATAAGTCCATTATACCAGTCAAAACGTTTTTAATACCATCTCAAACGTCCACTATACCAGAAAATACGTCTTAAGTCCCAACTCATACATCCATAATACCAGTCAATATGTTTTCTATACTAATTCATATGTCCACAATACTAAACATTAGGTCTTTAATACCATTTTTTTTGTTCAATGTATTACAGTTTAAGTGAATTAATCCAATCAATTTCGCTCTTTATGGGGTGTTGTTGAAAGATAAATTTCAGGTAACAATAGCTCATAAAGTCTGTTTCTTATTCAGAATCGTCAATTTGTATGTTCTTATATCTATTAAGTAATATAGTTCACTTATTAAGTATCCTTATAAATGAATTTCCTGTAGAGTTACTCCACTTAGTAACTATTAAAATGATTAAAGCTGTTATTATTGGAGATAATTAGAGCTTAATTTATAATTAACACAACAAAAAAGGAGCTAAAACAATACTTGATTTAACAAATCAACACAACTAATAATTATTATTCACTTCACAATCATCATTTTAAACTCTCATCAATAGAAATGAGTATATTAAATATTATTGATGCGCTTAACAATTTGATGTAGTTAATTTGCATAGCAAACAACTAATCTAAATGAGCAAAGCATTTCTTTTTGATCTTAATGGAACTATAATTGATGACATGGAATTTCATGAAAAGGCATGGTATAATGTGCTGGTAAATGATTTGGGGGCAAAGCTTACGCAGGAAGAAGTGAAAAAAGAAATGTATGGTAAGAACATAGAATTGCTGGAAAGGATATTTGGGAAAGATTATTTTACTGCTGAAGAAATGCATAGGCTTTCGGTAGATAAAGAAATAGGGTATCAAAAAGAATTTACGCCACACTTAAAACTGATAAAGGGACTGGATGCTTTTCTGGAAAAGGCTCATGCACAGGGCATTCCAATGGCTATAGGATCGGCTGCAATTATGTTTAATATAGATTATATAGTGGATGGCC
>JBAXVH010000224.1:0-2703 GCA_037129215.1 Bacteroidota bacterium
ATCCATCAAAAACAAGCAAGCATCTGCTAAATCATTCACATGCATGAATTCTCTTTTCGGAGAACCTGTACCCCATAAAATAACTTCTGGAATATTGTTTCGTTTAGCTGTAATAAACTTTCTTAATAAAGCGGGTAAAACATGTGAATTTTTTAAATCATAATTATCATTCGGCCCATATAAATTAGTAGGCATGACAGAAATGAAATTGCAACCATATTGAGCACGATAACCATCACACAATTCTATGCCAGCAATTTTTGCAATCGCATATGGTTGATTGGTAGGTTCTAAATAGCCAGACAATAAATATTCTTCTTTTAGAGGTTGAGGTGCTAGTTTTGGATAAATACAAGAGGACCCGAGAAATAATAATTTTTCAACTTTATTTAAATAAGAAGCATGAATAATATTTGCTTCAATCATCAAATTTTCATACACAAAATCTGCACGGTAAGTATCGTTTGCAACAATACCTCCTACTTTTGCAGCAGCTATAAAAACATAGTTAGGTTTTTCTGATTCAAAAAAATTGTTTACGGCCTGCTGATTTCTCAAATCAAGCTCAGCAGAAGTTTTAGTAATAATATTTTGAAAACCTTTCTCCTCCAGTTTTCTAATTAAAGCACTCCCTACCATACCCCGGTGACCAGCCACATACAGCTTTGAATTTTTTTCCATTATTCAAATTCGTTTTTCACATTAAAACCACTGGCTTTTAAAAACTGATCTTTTTCAAATATATTTACATCACTTTCCACCATCTCTTTCACAATCATTGGCAAAGTATACTTAGGTTTCCAGCCCAATTTTGTTTGAGATTTAGATGGGTCGCCAATTAATAAATCCACTTCAGCTGGTCTATAGTATCTGGAATCAACTTTCACAACAACTTGCCCAATCTTTACTGGGTATTTCCCATTACTGGCAACCACAATGCCCTCTTCATTTTCATCAACTCCTTCAAACTTTAACGCAACTCCAATTTCTGCAAAAGCCATCCGAACAAAATCTCTGATAGAGGTTGTAATACCTGTAGCAATTACATAATCTTCTGGTTTATCTTGTTGTAATATCAACCACATGGCTTCTACATAATCTTTAGCATGTCCCCAGTCGCGTTGCGCATTTAAATTGCCTAGATAAACAGTATCCTGAAGACCTAAAGCAATTTTAGCTACTGCCCGAGTAATTTTTCGTGTAACAAAAGTTTCGCCTCTTAATGGAGATTCGTGATTGAATAAGATTCCATTGCAAGCAAACATATGATACGATTCTCTATAATTCACCGTTATCCAATAGCCGTAAATTTTCGCCACTGCATAAGGTGATCTTGGATAGAAGGGAGTAGTTTCAGATTGTGGTACTGCTTGTACCAATCCATATAATTCAGAAGTAGATGCCTGATACACTTTTGTTTTTTGTGCAAGCCCTAATAAACGAACCGCTTCTAAAATGCGAAGTGTGCCAATGCCATCTGTATTCGCGGTGTATTCAGGCATTTCGAAGCTTACCTGAACATGGCTCATAGCACCCAGATTATAAATTTCATCTGGTTGTACTTCTTGGATTATTTTAGTAAGATTCATAGAATCCGTCAAATCACCATAGTGCAAAATCAGATGTCGATCAGGGATATGTGGATCTTCATAAAATGCATCAATTCTTTCTGTATTTAAAAGAGAACTCCTTCTCTTTATTCCATGTACTTCATACCCTTTCTTCAATAATAACTCAGCCAGGTAGGCCCCATCTTGACCAGTAATACCAGTTATCAAAGCTTTTTTCATAGTAAAAAAAATAGTTGCCTAAATAAAAGTATAGTTTATAAGCCAAAAGCAGTTTTCACTTTTCTTACATAATCCAATTTCTCCCAGGTAAACAATTCTACTTTTATAGATTTCTCTTTACCAGAAGGGTCTTTGAAGGTTTTAACCACCACTTCATTCTTTCGGCCCATATGTCCGTAAGCAGCAGTTTCGCTATATATCGGTGTTCTCAACTTCAATCTTTGTTCAATGAAGTAAGGACGCATATCGAAGATACTTTGTACGATCTTACCAATCTGACCATCCGTCATCTTCACTTTTGCAGTACCGTATGTGTTTACATTGATGCTCGTAGGTTTTGCAACACCGATAGCATAAGATACCTGTACCAATACTTCATCAGCCACACCTGCAGCTACTAAGTTCTTAGCAATATGTCTGGTAGCATAAGCAGCAGAACGGTCTACCTTACTAGGATCTTTACCGCTGAATGCGCCACCACCGTGTGCACCTTTACCACCGTAGGTATCTACAATGATCTTGCGACCCGTTAAACCAGTGTCGCCATGTGGACCACCAATTACAAACTTACCAGTTGGGTTGATATGGTATTTGATATCCGCGTTGAATAATTTCGCGTACTTCTTGTATTTCTTTTTAACCCTTGGAATCAGGATATTGATGATATCGTCTTTGATCTTAGCCAGCATTTTAGCTTCCTGATCAAAGTCATCGTGCTGGGTAGAAACTACGATGGCATCGATTCTAACGGGTTTGTTATTATCATCATATTCCAGAGTAACCTGGCTTTTAGCATCCGGGCGTAAGTATTGGATCGCTTTGTTCTCGCGGCGAAGTGCAGCCAGTTCAATTAAGATCTTATGAGCCAGATCCAATGCCAATGGCATATAATCTTCTGTTTCATTAGTTGCAT
>JBAXVH010000225.1:0-2695 GCA_037129215.1 Bacteroidota bacterium
ATAGTATAGGTTTCGTTACTACTATAAGATTTGTCCAGATGTATTTTAATTCGCATACTATCGTACTCATAGCTTAAAGGAATATTCTTTCCACTCTTTACCATTTCTACCAGATGAATATCCATTTGTTTAGCATCCAGCCACAAAGAATCGGTAGCATAAAAGTGAGGTTTTAATGTAAGCCATACCTTGCCCAGCAAATAAGAATGATCAAAATCGAAACGAGCATCAATCTTAGTATGAATCAAATCATTCTCCTTAGTTTCAAAAGCCCTGTATTGCTTTTTCCAGGCCTCGCTGCTCTGAGCAGAAACAGTATAGATACCAGTTGTTGCAATTAATAAAACCACTAAAATTCTTTTCATCATGTTCAAAATGTTTGCGGTAAAAATAATAGGTTAGTTTATACGAAAGAAGAATTTTTATGAATGGTGGAAATTGGGGATTAACGAATTAATGGATTAGCGGATTGAATACAAATACATTCACAGTAGAGAAAGGAGAATGTGAGATAAATTCAATTGCGAATTTGCGGATTGAATACAAATACATCCCCCAGATAGAATTTAGAAGAGGAGATAAATACAATTAGCTTATTGTATTACGTTAACCGATTTAAACGTATTAAACGTTAAACGTTGCTGTTGAAAATACCCATTAAATCTCATTCCCCTATATTTGCAAAGTACTACACGCAATAAAAAGGACAAGTTGCAAGTCTGTTAGTATTTAAAATTCCTTCGCTGATTCAGAACATGCAACGTCTTCGCCAGCCACACAAAATAAATAATACCATATAATGGCATTTAAAAAATTAGACATTATTCAGCCTATACTTAGTGCGCTAAGTACAGAGGGCTACACTACGCCAACCCCTATTCAACAACAATCTATTCCGATAATTCTGGAAAGAAAAGATTTGTTGGGTTGTGCACAAACAGGAACGGGTAAAACGGCAGCATTCGCTATTCCTATCCTACAGATTTTATATACACAGAAACATGTATCTAAAGGTATCGCTGTGTTGATATTAACCCCTACCAGAGAACTTGCAATACAGATAGGCGAAAGCTTTGAAGCTTACGGCAGACATACCAATATATCGCATACGGTGATATTTGGTGGTGTATCGCAAATGCATCAGGTAAATGCACTTAAAAGAGGGGTAGATATTTTGATAGCTACACCAGGTAGATTACTCGATTTGATGGATCAGGGATTTATTGATCTTAGACATCTGGAAATTTTTGTTTTAGATGAAGCAGACCGTATGCTGGATATGGGCTTTATACATGATGTAAAAAAAGTAATTACCAAGATACCTGCTAAAAGACAAACCTTGTTCTTCTCGGCTACCATGCCTTCTGAGATTCAGAGTCTTGCAGATTCTTTGTTAACTAATCCTGAGAAAGTTTCTGTCACTCCCCCATCTTCAACCGTAGATGCAATTGACCAGAGTTTATACTACGTAAATAAGAATGATAAACCATCTTTATTACTTTACTTATTAAAGAATCCTGCAATTGTTACAGCACTGGTATTTACCCGTACCAAACATGGTGCCGATAAAGTAGTAAAGATTTTACAGAAAGAAAACATTACAGCAGCAGCAATACACGGTAATAAATCGCAGAATGCACGTCAGCTTGCATTGAACAACTTTAAAGATGGTAAACTAAGGGTTTTAGTTGCTACCGATATTGCTGCAAGAGGTATTGATATAGACGAACTTACCCATGTATTTAATTTCGACTTACCAAATGTTCCAGAAACTTATGTTCACCGTATTGGCCGTACCGGAAGAGCAGGTAATACAGGTATCTCTATCTCGTTCTGCGATGTAGAAGAAAGAGGTGAACTAAAAGACATTATTAAAGTAATTGGCAAACAAATACCTATTGTTGCAGAACATCCATTTGCATCGAAGGTAGTAACTACTATGCCATTTACAGGATCGAAACCACAGCCTCAATCATTCCAGAGACAAGGCGGATATCATTCCAGAGACAGAGGTGGCAAGAGTGGTTATGGACAACAAAGAAGTGGAAGCAGATAGTAAGATTTAATTGCTAAACAAAAACCCGGATTACGTTTTAGAAATTCTAATACATAATCCGGGTTTTATATTTAAAAGATAAACTTAACAGGTTTTCCCAAAGGGTTAGGGGGTGAATAAATATTTAGGTTACTTAATTAGTTGTTATTCAGTCCATCAGAGTTGGGTAATAAAAAATAATTACACAACTCTTCTGAACAGGTCTTATAGTGTACGGGTTAAAATATTTTGAAACTTTAAGAACAATTACTGAATTAATATTTAAATGTCTGCTAACAAATAGTATAATTCCATTAACGGGTGCAAGATATGAGGTAGGGAACTATTAGACAAGCAACACTTTGTAAGTGAGTAGGTTTTGCCAATAAGTGAGTAATTATAAAGGATAACTGCACAAGGTAAAATGCAAAATTTAGCATTTTAAGGAGATAAAATTTAAACCTACCTAACTTTCATGTTAAATTAATACATTAAAACCCACTAAACTAGCTTTTAATTTTTGCAAGAAATTCATCTTTCTTTCTTTGAGATACTTCGATCTTTTTATTATCGTCCATCTCTACATAACCTCCCCTGCCTTTGTAGTACCTTTTTATATAGTTAATATTGACAATACTGGAATTGTGCACTCTAAAGAAA
>JBAXVH010000226.1:0-2691 GCA_037129215.1 Bacteroidota bacterium
CTCCTTGTCCATTCAGATCTTCTTTCTTAAAACGTATAAAACGATCATCACAACCAACCCAGCAACCTGCCATCAACTGTGGTGTATAACCCATAAACCAGGCATCACTATTTTCGTTTGTAGTACCTGTTTTACCTGCAATATCACCTCTTACATCATAGCTTAATTTTAATCCTCTTGCAGTACCCGCATCTACCACACCCTGCATCATT
Source organism: Bacteroidota bacterium (assembly GCA_037129215.1). Taxonomy (GTDB): domain Bacteria; phylum Bacteroidota; class Bacteroidia; order Chitinophagales; family Chitinophagaceae; genus CANFLJ01. The sequence continues at coordinate 213 of JBAXVH010000226.1, forward strand.
TTAATAACAGAATAAGCAGTTACATCGCTAATCACTTCTCTACGTTGAGGTGCGAAATTTTCAAGCGTATTACCATTCCTGTCTTCAATACGGGTAATGAATAATGGTTTGGTATTAAATCCTCTTCCGGGGAACATACTGTATGCCTGCATCATTTCAAATAAAGAAATCTCGCACGAACCAATAGCTATAGATGGATTAGGTTCTATGTTAGTCTTTAGATTACATTTATTTTTAAGGAAATCCACAAATCTTCTTGCTGCATTATTACCAGTATTATCCAGCTGTTTCATGATATATGCTGTTGCACAGTTTTTAGAAAAAGCAAGTGCCTGACTCATTGGCATCGATGCACCACTACAGGATTTAGGCGTTGCAGGTACCATACCATATGATCCAAAACTTTGTTGAACATCCTGAACAATGGTCTGTGGTGTAAACCCAGCTTCCTCTATAGCAAGACTATACAACAACGGTTTGATTGTACTACCTACCTGACGCTTTGTATTGATATTAACGTGGTCGTATTTATAGTTTTTAAAATCAATACCACCAACCCATGCTCTTACTTCACCACTAATAGGATCCATCACCATAAAACCTGCCTGCATCATCTGACGATTATATTTTATAGAGTCTATTGGCGTCATCACTGTATCCTTCTCTCTTTTATTATTCCATGCAAACACTTTCATATGTACGGGAATATCAAAAGTTGCTCTGGCCTTTTCTTCACTCATTCCTTCATGAATAGCAGCAGACCATCTAAGGGTTTGTTTTACAGCAGCTTCTATTACATTACCATAACCATTCCAGACTTCTCCCGATTTTATCTGAGATTGTGCATCCAGAAGCTTTTGCATATAGCTCATCTGTTTAGCTACGGCCTCTTCAGCATACAGCTGCATTCTTGGATTAACTGTCGTATATATCTTTAATCCATCCCTGAATAAATCGTAATTATCACCGTTGCTTTTCTTATGTTCTTTACACCATTTTTTCAACTCCTCTCCTACAATCATTCTAAAGTATGGACCAAGACCAGTACTTTCATCAAGCTTAGCATAATTCAACACAATTGGAGGTTCTTTTAATGAATCCAGTTGTTTTGAGGTTATATACTGCATGCTTTCCATTCTGTTCAGTACAACATTTCTTCTTTCCCTTGCCATTTTAGGGTTACGCCTTGGATTATATAAGGATGGTGCATTTACCATTCCAATAAGTACTGCAGCCTCTTCTACACTTACTCTGTCCGGTTCTTTTTTAAAGAATGTTTTAGATGCATTCCTGATACCAAATACATTATCAGAAAACGCAACCGTATTTAAATAAAGCGTTACTATCTCTTCCTTAGTGAAATTTCTTTCAAGTTTTACAGCTATAATTGCTTCCTTAACCTTTTGAATTCCTCTTAAAATAAAATTACGGGTTGCCCAGTCTTCTGTAAAAAGGTTTTTGGCAGTTTGCATAGTAATGGTACTTGCACCACCTTCTCTACCTAACCCTTTTAAAGCTCTGAATATAGATTTAGCATCAATTCCACTATGTATATAAAAACGTTTATCTTCAGTTGCTACCAAAGCCTGAACTATAAATGGGCTGATATCCTTGTACTCAACATTTATACGATCTTCCAGATAGTATTTACCCATCAAAGTACCATCCTGAGCATATACCTGACTGGACAAAGAGGCTGTAGGATTTTGTATATCTTCTATGGATGGCATTTTTCCAAATACACCCCAGTTACACAATAATAGAAATAAAATAAAAGAACCGAACCCTATAAAAAATACTTTCCAGAAAATTTTTACTGCTTTAGTCATACTATCCACTATTAAGCTATTAGTTTTGAACAGCTGCGAATATAAGAATGCCAAAGCATAAATGCTATCCTGTAATTAACTTTTAACGCATCCAAAGCTTCCAGATAACCAGTACTTCTATTTATCCATTATAAAGATCTATTAGCAAAACACCTTTTAATTGATTAATAATTTATCAGTATCTGTTTTACACCCTCTACTCCTATTGCTTGCAAATAATAAATTCCACTAGGTATTTCTCCTTTCTTTAAAATAAAATTATTGCTTCCATTCACTCCTTCAACAGGTTTTACCATCAAAGTTTTACCTGATTTATCCGTTAATTTAAATACAATAGACTTATTCTTATTTAAATTCATCTGTACTTGTATCTGCCCATTTATAGTTGGATTTGGAGAAACTGACCATTGCTCATTTTCATGAAGCGTTATAGCAGAAGGTTTCATTACTATATTATGATAAACAAAATCTTTATCATAAGCTTCAACCGCTGTTATAGAACTATTAATTTCCAGCATTTCATTTTCACAACCAGCATTAGCTTCAAACAATAAATCTATAATCTTAGTTCCATCAGAAAGGGTTCTGATCTCATTATTTGGATCATTCCATAAGAAAGTAAGTTTACCTTCATTGGCATGGTTTATACC
>JBAXVH010000227.1:0-2689 GCA_037129215.1 Bacteroidota bacterium
CTCGGGAACCGTACCCCATATTAAGTTGATTGCTGCGGTTGTTGTATAATGGGAAAATACCGCTAAGCTGAAAAGTAAGGTACTTAGTAAATTCGTGATTTTCGATACTATAAGCAAGACCAATCATGGCATCGCCAAAATTGTTACGTTGCTTTGATACGCCAAATTGTTTAGAATCCAGAAACATGTAAGATCCATTAGCGACCAGATCTAACCTGCGGGAAATACCATGTGCAAGGAAGAGCGAAAAGTAGTTTGCTTTGAAATAATCATCAGCATTTAAAGGGTCTTTCAGGTGCCATTTTGAATCAAAGCTTTTTGATCCATAATAATAGTTGTATCCTACTCCTATAACACTTCTTCCTTTACCTACAGGCCAGCCGGCAAAGCAATTGCCAGTGATTAAAAGAATTAATAATATCAGTAAGTATAGTCGTTTCATTAAATACTATTTATCAGGGAAAGCTAACTTTTCGAGTAGCCATTGATTTTGAAATTTACGATGTCTTGTAGTCACTTCATGTGCTAAACGGAAAAAGCTATAGGTCTCACTTTTTTCTTTAGTAGCATCAGTTAATTTATTGTATGCTGCAAAAATTGTAGCTGGTGGAGCAAGCTTATCCAATAGACCCAACCCAAGCAAAACAGGGCAAGTAATTAAAGGCGTAAAGTTCTGAGGATCGTAATAGTCCATTGTGTTTACAATAGTCCGCATGGTTAAATGTGGTGATCGTAGTAAGTATTCTTTATACCTGTTTATAGGCCACTCAACCGGAACCCTTCTTTCGGAAATTTCTATCAGACTGTGTATGTCGCAGTAAATAGGATTGTCGGCAATACATGCTTTAACTCTATGATCGAGTGCAGCAACTACGAGGGCTAAAGCACCACCCTGACTACCGCCACTAACGGCAATACGAGCAGTGTCCACTCCGAAATCGCGGAAAGTATACAGGAAATCTATAGCCCTTATGCAATCCATATAAGCACCACGGTAGATATAATTATCCTTGTTGTCTATATTCAATAAGGTATAATCCCATTCCTTTTCCAATACAACTTCCCCCTTAGGTTTTGAGGATCTAATATTGAACTGGAAGGTGATAAACTCATCGCCGAACAAGGGTTTTAAAACAACTTTATATCCCGGTAATCCTACTAATACAGGGTAATGACCAGGTACTCTAGGAACAGTAAGCCAACCATGAACAACTACTCCACCTAAGGAGCGCATTGTAACGAGATATACATTATGGGAAGCGGTAGATTGGGCACTATCCTGTCGGATTGAATATTTTGGATCAACAGATCTTAATTCGTTTAAAGTATTCTGCCAGAAACTGATAAAATCTGCTGGTTTATGAACGGGGGTATTTAGTTCTTTAGCTTTAACTCCGAAAACATTTCTGATAGTATCATCATATGAAGAAAGCGCTGCAGTAACCCAAAGATCATAGAATCCTGGGTCTTTAATATTGAACTTTGGATAGATATAACTTGTGCTGTTGGCACCAACAGAAACTTCATATTTATTACCCGTAACTAATTTACCTCTATCGGTACGTACTTCTACTTTTATGGTTCCTTCCTGTGCTTCAGCATTTTTGTTAACCAGTTTAATAAGGTACTTTACTTTATTCTTTTTAAATAAGGCATCTTTCTGACCTGCTTTAATAATAATGCTGAATTTTGGAGCCTCAGTTGCTTCCTCTTTAGCAGGAGCTTCGTGTTGGCAAAAAGCATAGGATCCTGATAGTAGCAGTATTGTTACAATAAATCTTTTTAATATGTATTCCTTCATACCCTACCCTTTTTTTGTTTCCAGTAATGAAGATCTTCTGATATACAAATTCATTGGTTCTTCAATGGACTTATAGAGTACAATAGATATTAAATTCAAAATGATAAACACAGACAAAATTAACAAAAGAGATTGCGAAATAAAATTACTCACCCAGGTTATTTCATTGTCGTCCATCCAGGTATAAAACTGATCGATATTTTTGTTGCAGAAGTCTGTAGTAAGTTTAGAAATAAACCCAATATGAATTAAGTAAAATATATAAGAACTTTTACCTAGTATATCCATGATTTTAGTAGATAAGAATGTTCTTATCCAAGACTTCTCACTAATTAATCCATAGAATAAAAGTGCGATGCCGATTGGCAATATAAGGTTGTTACTCAGGATACCTAAAGGATGATGAACTCCAACATCTTTTGGTCCAGTTAAAGTGATACTACTAAGTATATAAATAGAGAATACAATTATAATAAATCCAATAGTTGTTGCAATAGGTCGGCTTTCATGTTTGTTGTCTTTTAATGCTATCATTGCTAAATATATTCCCAAAAAGAATTCTATACACCTTCCAGTAAATGTAAAACAAAACATGAACGTGCAATTGCCATAGAAGTTGTAAAAATTTACATGACTGAATATTGTCACTAATAGTAAACCAATAGAGATTAAACCGACAGGTAAGTAAATTAAGTATTTAATATTCTTTTTAATTCTGATGAAAAACAGTGGAGCAAGGAAATAAAAACATTCTTCCACTGTAAGCGACCATCCTTGGGCTACCCCTGTAAATTTAAAATCATCGAAGAAACCACGGACAAAGAACACGTTCATTAATATGAGAACAATAGGGTAAGAAGCACCACCATATACTGCATTGTCTTTTAT
>JBAXVH010000228.1:0-2688 GCA_037129215.1 Bacteroidota bacterium
CTAGTAAATGAGTTTATTTCCGATAATTTCAAAATTCTCTTAATATTGCTGAAGAAAACAAATAAATATTGGCAATTCTTAGAAATATATGGACTGAAAATAATGATGAGGCATCACTTTGGCAAGATTTGTTGAATGGTGACAAACAATCTTTAGAGCTGATTATGAACGAGTATATGGATTCTCTTTTTTTATATGGGAAACGCTTTTCAACAGATACTGCCTTTATCGAAGATTGCATACAAGACTTATTTATTGGAATCTGGCAACGCAGAGATTATTTGAGTGCTACCGTAAAAATAAAACCCTATCTGTTTTCATCTTTTAGGAGATTGATTCTTAGAAAGATTAAATTATCGAAAAGGATACCATTCACTTCAATTGAAGATGGTTTCAAAGAATTCCATTTTGAATACGCTATTGATAATAAAATGATTAAGGAAGAAGAGGCAAAGTCTGTTGCAAATAAAATCAAAAAATTGATGGATGAATTGCCAAAAAGGCAAAAGGAAATTATTTATCTAAAATTCTATGAATCTCTAGATAGAGACGAAATTTCCGAAATCATGCAAATAAGTAACCAATCCGTTTCTAATCTTATACAAAAGGCATTGGTTAACCTACGATCAAACCATGATGTATTACCGCTATTATTGACTATTCTCATTTACTTTATCACACTACACTTCTAACTAACATTTTCCTTATTTTATATAATTCGAGCACCTTTTGAACTTACTTGAAACTTTTTTTAATTTTTTTCTAGAAAAAGGGTATGAAAAAAGGTTTTTATTCTCTTTTAATCTAGATATCATTTTGGGTAGATTAAATAGATGCCTACTATTTTTTTAATAGAAAAAATGTTCTACCAATTGTATGTCATTTAAAAGTTACAGAAAATATCAAGAATGTAAGAATGATATTGATTGCTAGTATGTTTCCTTTTGATTTTTACAGTTTATATATTGAAAAATATATTTATTAAAACGATAATGTTTGCTTTATGCTCAATGCGGTTGTTAACGATTTCTATTCAAATTTTGCTTCATCAAGCCTATTTCATAACGAAAGGGATACAGGGAAAGAGTCTTTATTTCAGGCACCTTAACTGAAATTCAGTTTTTTAAATTCGACTAACTAATGTTGGATAATTCACATTACTGAAATTAATTCAGAAAGTTATCATTTTTTACTCACTTAAACGCTTAAATAACATATCATAAACACTTTTAATTACAAAAAAATGAATAAGTCTCTTAACACTCTCTCAAAGGTAATTTTCGGCACTTCAATTCAATTGCCTTCTTTCGTTTGTTTGCTTTCTATGCTTTTTGCCCTTTCTATTGGTACTGCTTTTGGGCAGACACTTACCTTATCTTCTCCAATTACAGGGGATAACTCTTCAGCTTCTGGAAATGGAGCTACACAATTAACTAACTGGGCTAGTTATGGAACACAAGGGAGTTATCCTACCACATCTTTAACTTCACCGACGTATGGTAAGTGGGCTGAGGGTTGTATTGCCTTTGACAATATTGGTGCAACAGGTTTTTTTAATACTTATAATTCAAGAAGCTTTGTATCAAGATATGACGCTGCCCATTCCTTAATAATTAATGGTCCAGTTCCTACGAGTTCGGCTTATACTTCAGCAGGCTACTCTGGTATTGCCATCAGTCCTAATTCAGAATACGTTTACACTTCTTATTATATTCCTGGCGCCAATGTTATCTTTGGTAATGGTACTAATCTTACACTTTTAACACAAGCTAATACTGCGACTGGTTCTGTGTCTGCTTTGACTTGCGCAACTTTTACAGGAATTGCTGCAGGGATGGTTGTGACTGGTGCAGGTATTAATAATACAAATAATGCTGCACCTACGGTTACAGTAACAAGTACACCTGCTTCTTCTACTGTTAGTTTGACTGGAGGTCCAATCACTGCAACTGCTTCTACCTATGCTTTTTCCTTGCCTGCTTATACAAACGAAACAGTTGGTTCGACCAATACACTTCAAATGGCTGCTACCCCAACAGGTATCATTCCTGGAATGGTAGTGGTTTTGGGTGGCGGTATCACAAGTGCTGCCGGTACGCCAGATGTTTTTGTGACTGCGGTTAGTGGCACGACCATAACCTTGAATAAAACAATTAATGCCACTTACGGTGGATATGTATTTTATTCCCCTGCCATCTACAGGAATTTATGGTCTCCTTCAACCTCAAGTACCATCTCATTCAATAAATATATTGGCAATACCACTACAAGTAATTCCGTTTTGAGTATCCCATTTATTTATTCTGGGGATTTGGTGACTCTCAATGGTACCGCAAATACGAATTTTTATTTTAGTGGTTACCATTATGGGATGGCTTTTGACGCAGCAGGCAATTTGTTTTTTGCAGATAGAGACAATGATAATATTTATAAGGTTTCAATTACTTCTTATTCTCTCACTTCTGGTTCATCTTTATCTGGTGCAACACTTACTTTGACATCAACTACAGGTTTAGCGACAGGAATGTTAGTAAGTGGTCCAAACGTTCCTGCTCATACTTATATTCAGAGTGTTAATTCTGGTGCTAGTACAGTCACACTAACAAATAGCTTGAGTGCAGCCTTATCAGCTTATAATATTGGAAGTTTCGGATTTGTGACAGGTGTTTCAACCATTGCAGGAACAGG
>JBAXVH010000229.1:0-2682 GCA_037129215.1 Bacteroidota bacterium
GTTTAAATGTATTAAAAACAGCAAAATATACTAAGCAATATTTTATTGGTTTTACTATACATGAATGTCTAACCATATAAGACATTATTGCTACTAAACTTTACACAAGATTGTTATTTTATGCTATTGTATGGGTTAAAAACTTGAAAGTTATTTGCATTACAAATCAACAAACAATTTTTAACCAACAAACAAAGTAATATGAACAGAAACCACATAATGAAGAAGTTCCAGATTGTTCATTCTTCTTCCTCGCTTTCAAAATTTTTTAAAGTAGAATCCTCGGGAAGTAGATTAAGTATTCCAGTACTAAAAATAAAACAACAAAACAACAATATTCCAAAAGGAGGTTCGCCTCATAAAATTTTTATAATATGAAAAATTTAAACACCTACTTCAAATTAGCTTCCCTTTCAATATCAGGACATAGAAATTTAAGCATCGGTATTTTATCTTTTATCTTTATGTTATTATTTAGTAGTAAAGCGATAGCTGCTGCTGCAACTATTACTATTACACCTACAACAGTGTCTAGTATTGCTTATGGATCATCTACAGTATTAACATTTACAGCTAATTCTGCAAATACTATAGGTGCTTATTCCTATTCCTGTAGCTCATCTTCTATAGTTATATCTACAGGAGGAGGAGCAAGAAATACTATTTGCTCATTAACTATAATAAAAAATTCTACATCAGCGAATGTAGGAAATTATACAATAAATGTTACTCAAGCCGCTGGTGGAATATATTCCGCTTCAACCGGTATTAAAACTTTTACTTTATCAGTTACACCAATAAGCCCAACTATCACTGATTTTTATGACATAAATAAAAAATATGGCGATGCAGCATTTTATGTAACTCAAGCAACTTCTAATAGCTCTGGCACATGGAGTTATATTAGTAGTGATCAAAGTGTCGCCACAATTAATGCAACAACAGGTTTAATTACTATTTTAAAAGTAGGCTCTACTACTATAACTGCATATCAAGCTGCAGCAGGAAATTATAGTACTAGCAATACAACAGCACAACTTCAAGTAGCTCAAATTAAGCCTACTATTTCAGCTTTAAGTGATATTACTTTAAACTATGGCGATCCGGCATACACAATTCCCAAGCCAACATCAAATAGTCTTGGGGCATTTACATATGGTAGTAGTGATTCAAACATAGCTACTATTATAAATGGAAATCAGATAAATATTGTAGGTGCAGGAAATTGTAGCATAACTGCTTATCAAGCTTCAGATGGCAATAATTATTCTACAAATTCTGTAACTGCATCATTAACTATTAATGGAATTGATCCTCTATTAGGCACTTTACCTGATTTACTTAAAAACCATGGAGATGCAGATTTCGATATTACTAACCCAAGCACTAATAGTCCTGGTGCAATTACTTACTCATCTGCAGACCCTACAATTGTATCAATCAGCGGCAATACATTTTCCTTAGTGGGTGATGGAGTGGTAGAGATTATATGCACACAAGCTGCTGCAAATAACTATTCTGCTGCAAGTACTAATTTCTATATTACAGTTACAGACGATCAAGTATGGACAGGTACAATATCAACCGATTGGTATGAACCAGGAAACTGGAGCAACAATGCGGTACCACTTAATAATACCGGCAATGCTAATATCCCTTCTGTTCCTACAAATCAACCAGTACTATCAAATGATGTATTTCTAAATAATATTATTCTTGATGGCAATCTTTCTATCAATGGATTTAATTTCGGTTTTGGTAATTTAATTACAGGAACAGGCTATTTAAAAGGTTCTGCTACATCTTCTTTATCTATTACTTCTCCTTATGAAAATACAGTAAAATTTGGAACAGGTGCAACTGACTCACTTCTTAATAATCTTACGTTATACTTAGGGCAGGTTACTTTAGCAAATAGCTTGGGTATAACCGGAGTATTAGGTGTATATGGTGCAATTTTAAACACAGGAAATCATCTTACTTTAATTTCAAATGCAGCTGGCACTGCTTCTGTAGATGACTTAACTGGTGGTGGAAACTTTACTGGAAGTGTTATAAATGGCGATGTAACAGTTCAACGTTATCATGCAAATAAAAGAGCCTGGTTATTGATAAGTGCTCCACTTACAACTGCAGGCTCAACAGTAAAAGGTGACATTAAAAGTAACTGGCAACAACAAACTTATATTACTGCTCCTCCTGCATACAAACAATATGGTATGGATTCAGGTGCATTAAATAATTACGGTATGCTAAGATGGTTAGGTTCAGCATGGGGTAGAGTTACCAATACAATTAACGACAGTTCATTATTTGGCAAAGCCGGTGGTACAACTGCAGATAGCAAAGCATTTTTCTTATATGTTCGTGGAGACAGATCTATTCCTTCCATATTAGGAGGTACATCATCCTCAACAGTTACTTTATGCGCAAAAGGTGCTTTGCAAACAGGCGTAAAAAACTTTAATATCAGTAACAGCACTACTTATGCTTTAATAGCTAATCCATATTCAGCTCCTATTAGTCTGGATGCATTTTTAGCAGACAATCCAGGATTAAAAACAGATGGAACAGCGTATTTTTATTACTGGGATCCTAATAATAGTAGCTCAGGTGGTTATACAACTGCTATATACAACAATGGCGAATGGAGCTACTCTGGTAAAAACGCAAATAATACAC
>JBAXVH010000023.1:0-11145 GCA_037129215.1 Bacteroidota bacterium
ATTATACCCCTTCCAATAAGTATAGTTACTGCAATAATAGCCATGAAAAATAGTATACTTTTCTTGCAGTATTTTAAAACTAGTTTATTAAACTACATTATAAATTTGTCCTTTTATAAACCTTATCATAGTAATATCTGTTAAACTATCCCTATGAATAATATCCAACCATACCCTATGTCCACTTATCTGGCACATCTTGAAGAAGAAACTTCAGATGCAATTATCTCCATTGGTGTTGATCATACAATTCTAAGCTGGAATAAAGGTGCCGAAAATTTGTTTGGTTTTAGTAAAGCCGAAACAATAGGATTTAAATCGGAACATGTTGGTTTTATAAATATAAATCAACAAAAAGTAGATGGTATTGAAACCGTGTTGTTGCAAAATGGTTGCTGGTCTTCAGAATTATCCTATACCCACAAAGATGGACGCAGACTATTTGGTGCCGTTACAGCCAATGTAATTAAAAATAAAGAGAATGATGTTATATCTTTTCTTTTTGTAATAAAAGATATAACCCGTTTAAAACAACTGGAATATGAGTTAAAAGAAGCCAATGAGGCACTCGAAGCTAAAGTTATTATCAGAACAAGAGAACTCAAAGCTGCTAAAGATTTTTACCAGAATATTTTTGAAAATAGTCCCATGCCAATGTGGATATTTGAGGTAAGTACTTTTAAATTTCTGGACGTAAATGCATTAGCTATAAAAGAATATGGTTACAGTAGGGAAGAATTTCTTGCAATGACTTTAATGGATATCATAACAGATGAAGAAAAGGAGTTGTTGAAACAATTAAACTTAAAAGATGATTCAGAAGATTTTCATCAGAGTATCTGGAAACATAAATTAAAAAATGGGAGTATTGTTGATGTAGAAATCGTTGCGCATACTATACAATACAAAGGAGTTGATGCAGAACTTGTATTGGCAAATAACGTAACAAAAAGACTTGCAGCTGAAAAGCAGATAGAAACAAATGAGAAAAGATTCCGTGCTTTAATAGAAAACAGTAGTGATGGTATTACGCTATTGAACGAGAACGCAACTGTATTATACAGAAGCCCTTCTACTGAGCGTATTACGGGTTGGAGCGAAGAGGAAATGAAAGGGATAAATGCAACAAGCCATATTCATCCTGATGATTTGGATAAAATAAATGAAATTATTTTAGTACTGTTAAAAGAACCTGGAATACTTCATCCCATTGCTTTTAGAAATATGCATAAGGATGGAACGTATCGTTGGCTGGAAGGAACAATTGTTAATTTACTGAACGATGAAAGTGTACAAGCTGTTGTAATTAATTTTAAAGATGTTTCTGAAAGAATAGAATCTGAAAAGAAATTACGACAAAGCGAATATCAATTGCGTTATAGTCTGGATAATATGATAGAAGGGGTTCAGATTATTGATAAAAACTGGCGATATACTTACGTTAATGATTCTTTAGTAAAAGATAGTAAATATAGTAGGGAAGAGTTGCTTGGGTATACAATGATGGAGAAATACCCTGGTATTGAAACTACTACACTTTTTGCAGAATTAAGGGCTTGCATGGAAGAACAGAGGAAAGGGTTTATTGAAAATGAATTTATTTTCCCTGATGGAACAAAAGAATATTTTGAACTAAGTATACAACCTATACCGGAAGGTATTTTCATACTATCACTAAACATAACATTTAGAGTAAAAGCACAGGAACAATTAATAGCGAGTGAACTCAGATTTAGAACCTTAATAGAAAATGGTAATGATATAATTTCTTTAATGGACGAGAATATGAAGATCACTTACCGAAGCCAGTCTGCTACAAAATTATTGGGATGGACAGATGAGGATATGATTGGAAATAATGGAATAGATAATGTTCATATTGATGATCAGTACATTCTTATTAATAGTATAAATTTAATAAAAGATAAACCAGGTATACCAACACCTATATCCTTTAGAATGAGGAATAAAAAAGGGGAATATTTATACATTGAAGGATATTTAAACAATTTGTTGAGTAATAAAAATATAAAATCAATTGTATTTAATTTCAGAGATGTAACAGAAAAAAAGGTAAGTGAAGATAAACTTGCTATTAGTGAACTTAGATTTAGAACGTTGCTGGAAAATGGAAACGACATAGTATCTCTTTTTGATGAGCGGTTCAATGTCATCTACAGAAGCCCTTCAGCCTTTAAATTAATGGGGTGGACAGATGAAGAAATGATAGGGACAAAAGGAACAAAGAATATTCATCCAGATGATAAAGAAATTGCCAATTTTACTATTAAAGCTATTATGGATAACCCGGGTGTTCCTGTTGATGTTTCTATCAGGATGCAACATAAACTGGGTTATTATCTCTGGATAGAAGGTAAGATTGTAAACTTATTGAAAGACGATAAAATTAAGGCGATAGTATTTAATTTCAGAGACGTAACAGAAAGGAAATTAACTGCCGATGAACTTTTTGCCAGTGAGAAACAATACAGAAGTCTGGTGGAGAGAATTTCAGATGCTTTTGTAACTTTCGATAACGAATTACGCTTTACCTATCTAAACAAGGTAGCAGAAGATATGTTTGATACAGAACATGGATACCTTTTAGGAAAAAAGATGTACGAAGAGTTTAGTGCAGCTGTTGGTGGTGATATATATAAAGCAGTTCATAAAGCATTAAAAACTAAAATATCTCAAAGATTCGATACCTATTCAGATGTATTTAAAAAATGGATTACCGGAAGTATTTTCCCATCTGAAAGTGGACTTACTTGTTTCTTCAGAGATAATACAGAAGTAAAGAAACTGGAACTTAATTTACAGGATCAACAACATAAAGAACAGGCAAAATTAATTTCTGCAGCTTTGGATGCACAGGAAAAAGAAAGAAATGCAATAGGTATAGAATTGCATGATAATGTAAACCAGATTCTCTTAGGTACTACTATGTTCTTATCAATGCTTAAAAAGAAACCTGAAAAAGACAATTCATTAATAGATGAGTGTATAGACAATATTAAATCTGCTATTAATGAAAACAGAAAGATAGCCCACGTACTAGTGAGTCCGGATTTAGAAAATAAACATATTGGCGATCAGATAAAATCTCTTTGTGAGAGCATGTTAGTATCAAATGGAATTAATTCCATTACCCATTTTGAGGACTACGATTATACATTAATTCCAAAAGAGAAAAAGGTAGCACTATATAGAATTGTACAGGAGTTATTTACTAATATTATAAAATATTCTGAGGCAACTGAAGTGAATATTTATCTAGAAACTGTTGGTGAAAAGAAACTAACTATGAAAGTAGCGGACAATGGTAAAGGAGTAGATCAGGAAGCAGTTACAGCAGGAATTGGTCTTAGAAATATTAAAAGCAGACTGGTTGTATTTGATGGAGATATGAAAATAGAAACGGCACCAGGTAAAGGATTCGCATTAGAAGTTGTAATGCCTTTAGGATAAGTTGATTAGCTTATAAATACAGATTTAAAGATCAGAATATTATTGGAAAAGGTTAATCATAAACATTTTTTCGATGTGCAATAGTAATTACTAGAACTACAAGTACTTCATCCTTTATTTCATAAATTATTCGATAGTTTGCTACTCTAATTCGATAACTTGTTCTGCCTTTTAATTTTTTGTAGCCTTGAGGTCTTGGGTTATAAGTTAAATTTCTAAGAGCCTCTATAATGTTTTCATAATAAGGTGATGATATTTTGGACAGCTCCTTTTGAGCTTTTTTTTCGATAACTACATTAAACATTTTTTTTGCGTTTACGCGAATGCTCAATCTCTTTTATTGCTTGTTCTAAAGGTATAAATTCTTGCTTTTCGCTCATAGCCTTATCATAAGTTTTTACATCCTCAATATCTTCTAATTGCTCCAGCATTTTAGTATAGTCTTTCATTGGTAATACAACAGCAAGTTTTTTGCCTGTGTTATCTGTAATATATTGTGGAGTAGCCATAAAAAATTGTTGGAAACAAAGATAGCGAGTTTCAATCCTTTTAGTAATAATTTTGAAATGCTAAAAATATTTAAATACTATTAGAAGCTGTTTGAGTTAATTGTTTAGAATTCATTATTGCGATTATCTGTAGCGAAACAAGGCAGATTATGCAGATTTAGTTGGATGCTAAAGCGAAAAATCTAACAAAGTTGCAGCACAGATAGCGCACCATAAGGAATATCAAATAATTAATTCAAACAGCTTCTTAGATAGTATTGATCTAAAAAAAGCTGCGGGATATTTAATTCGCAGCTTTTTTATGTAAAGTCATCATCCATCATAAATTATCCATCACCCATTAATTAGTCTTCTATTACATCACCACCATTACATATAGAAACTAATTCATCATGAATTTTACCATTAGTAGCAATTATGCCATGTTCATATGGATTATAGTAATCTCCCTTTAGGTTGGTTACTTTACCACCAGCTTCTTCTACCAGAATAAAACCTGCAGCACTATCCCACGGACTTAACTGATGTTCGTAAAAACCATCAAATCTTCCTGCAGCTACCCAACATAAGTCCATAGCAGCACTACCCAGTCTACGAACAGGAATTCCTCTTCTAACTAATTTGCTGAATACTTCTAATGGGCCATTAAGCTGATCAATATAGGTATAAGGAAAACCAGTAACCATATTGCTATGCAGAATACGAGGTTTTGAACTTACATAGATTCTTTGATCATTTAAATATGCACCCTGTCCTCTTTCTGCAAAATAAAATTCATTAATAAATGGATTGTAAACGGCACCCATAATCATTTTACCTTCTTTTTCTATACCAATACTCACACAACAGATAGGAATTCCATTGGCATAATTAACAGTACCATCAATAGGGTCAATAATCCATTTATAAGAAGAATCCTGTATCAAAGCGCCAGTTTCTTCACTTAGTATATAATGATCTGGAAAGCTTTCTTTAATTACTGCGAAAATTACTTCTTCGCTTTTATGGTCAACTTCGGTTACCAGGTTGTTCATACCTTCTTTATTAGAGATGGTAAAACTGGTATTAAAATGTTCTTTTAAAATGGCAGCTGCATCGGTTGCTGCCTTAATTAATGTGTTCTTTAGCATGCGGCAAATGTAAGGTTTTGAAAATTCTTTGCTGAATCATCAGTACAAAACAATAGTTCATCTCTTATCTTCGCGACCTATGTTGATGAAAGATGTGATAGGATTGCAGGAGGTAAAACAGCACCTTGTAGAGATGGTACAACAGAACAGGTTGAGCCATGCATTACTCTTTTTAGGTAAAGAGGGTAGTGGTGCATTGCCGCTCGCAATTTCCTTTGCACAATATGTTGTATGCTTACCTCCACCTGCTGTGGAAACAGAAGATCTTTTTGGTGGTATGACAGCCATGTCTTCTTTGCCTGCAGTAAAAACGCCCGAGGATATTGTACATCAGCCTGCTTATTCAAAAGCAGATCAACTGGTACATCCCGATTTGCACTTTTCTTTTCCAGTAATCACCAAAAAGAGTGGTGAAAAACCTACCAGTAAAGACTTTATGGTAGAATGGAGAGAGTTTGTTCGTGATACTCCTTATGGCAATGTATACGATTGGTTACAAAAGATAGGAGCCGAGAACAAACAGGGAAATATTACGGCGGAAGAATGTAACGATATCATTAGAAAGCTTAGTTTGAAAAGCTTTGAGAGTGAGTATAAAATACTGGTAATGTGGATGCCCGAGTATCTGGGTAAAGAAGGGAATAAACTGTTGAAACTGATTGAAGAGCCGCCACCAAATACTTTATTTATCCTGGTAGCGGAGAAAGAAGAAAATATTATTCCTACCATATTAAGCCGTTGTCAGCTGGTAAAGATTCCTCCTATGAAAATAGAGGAAATAGAAAAGGGGTTGATGGAAAGAAATAGTATTACTCCCGAAGCGGCTTATCAGATAGCCTGTATGTGTGAAGGTAATTATCACGAGGCACTCCAGATGTTGCAGCATGCTGATGATGACTGGCAGAATATTCTGAAAGACTGGCTAAATGCTTCTATTCAACAGAATACTCTTAATAAAGCTAAAGTGGTAGATGTTATCCATGCTTTAGGAAGAGAAAAGCAGAAACAGTTGATTAATTACTTTATTCATATTCTGGAACAGAGCATCAGAATAAACGTTTATGGAGAGGAGCGGGTGATGAGTCCGGATAAAGAGAAAGTAATAGCTATGAAACTGGATAAATTAGCTTCTATTGAGCAACGGGAGTCTATTATAAAAGAGTTGGATAAAGCTGCTTACTATGTAGAAAGGAACGCCAATGGTAAAATGCTGTTTATGTCGTTAACTATCAGAATTCATTATATTCTCAAACATAAAACCCTGATGGAAGTTAATTAAGAAACCACGTTAATTGTCAGATTATTACTTTTGCACCAATGCTTCAAAAAAGATTTACTGTTTTATGGGTTCTTCTGCTTTTCTGCCTGAGTAATTATGCTCAGCAGAAGGATACTGTGAAGCATAGAATAGAAGCTCAGAATACTATTGGGGTAACAGCAAAAGATACAGCGAATAACGTAAGTTTTGATTCTACTGCTATTAAAGATTCCATTGCAAAAGCTAACCTTAAACTTGCCGATTCGCTAAGAGCTGATTCTCTAAAGAAAGCAATAGCCTTTAGAGTAGCAAAAATGCGAAAAGATACTGCCACCTACCGCTATCTGATGGGTAGTAACCTGTATCCTTTTTTTGCTGAGCCTTTAAATATGTTTATGCCCGAAAGGCAGCCGAATAGTAAAGACATGATTTTTTATATTCTGATGGGACTGGTGATTATGCTGGCTATTATCAGAATAATTTTTACGAAATATATCTATAACCTCTTCACTTTATTCTTTCAGACATCTTTTCGTCAGAATCAAACAAGAGATCAGATGGTGCAGGATAGTATAGCTTCTTTACTTACCAATCTGATTTTTGTTCTTTGCGGAGGTATTTATATTAGTCTGATGACTAATTATTTTGATGCTAACAGCCTTACTTTTTCCATGATGGTTATTTATGGAAGTATAGCGGTTACCGCTACTTATTTGTTTAAATATATATTTCTATCCTTGTTAGGTTGGATATTTAATATCAGGGAAATGATACAGTCTTACAACTTTGTTGTTTTTCTTTTAAACAAGATAATCGGAATTTGTCTGGTACCATTTGTCTGGCTGATTGCATTTTCTACGGAAGGAATAAGGCAGGTATCGGTCACTATTTCTATCTGTTTACTTATTTTATTATTTGTATATCGCTACATTGTGGGTATCAGTATAGCCCGAAAAGGAATACAAGTGAACGCCATTCATTTTTTTCTTTACCTTTGCTGCGTTGAGGTATTGCCTTTAATGCTTTTGTTCAAGGTATTTAACTTATATATTGGTACAATTAATTGATTTTATTTAAGCGTTTTATATGATGGTAAAAAAAGAAGCCAAAGTTTCCACTATTGCCAAAGAAACCCTAACAATATTAATTTCACAACCCAAGCCAGAAAGCGAGAAGTCGCCGTATTTTGAATTGGAAAGAAAGCATAACGTTAAGTTAGTATTTCATCCATTTATCAAAATTGAAAGTCTTACTCCCAAAGAGTTTAGATCTCAAAAGATTAATATGCTGGAACAAACTGGCGTAATCTTTACCAGCAGGAATGCTATTGACCAGTATTTTAAACTAAACGAAGAAATGAGGTTGGCAATAAATCAGAATACAAAATACTTCTGTATTTCTGAGGCTGTTGCTCTTTATCTTCAAAAGTTTATTCTTTATAGAAAAAGAAAGGTTTTTTTTGGTGCTGATGGTACCAATAAAGGCTTATTTGATATACTTCAGAAAACGAAGGATGAAGATAAAATTCTGTATGTATGCAGCGAAAATCAGCAGGATGCAGAAATTGTAAACTGGTTAAACGAGCATGAAGTTGACTACCGTTTAGGATTCATGTATCGAACAGTAAGCAATGATATAAAAGAAGTATTTAAAGCACATAAATTTGATGTTATCTGCTTTTTTACCAGAAGTGGCGTAAAATCTTTGCATGAAAACTTCCCTAAGTTTAAACAAGGGGATAAAATAATTGGTGCTTTTGGAAATAATACAATAGAATTTGCAGAAGAGTCCAAATTAGTAGTAACTATTAAGGCACCAATACCTAAAAGTCCAAGCATGGTAAGTGCTTTGGAGAACTACTTAAGTGGCAAATAATAATATTGTCAAAATTTATTTACCTTGTGCCATTGCACTACCGAATACTTTTTTAAGTAAGTCTGACACGCGTGCCTCGGGGTTCTGACGAATCTTTAATTCCTCACTTGCCACTTCCGTAAAAATTCCTGCAATAGCTTTATTGGTTACGTAGGCAGTTAAATCTGTATTTACAGGATTGGAGGAAAAACGATTATACGTACTAAATACATCTTTCCAGTATTTAGTTGCATTTACTTTAGAAAGTGATTTTTCAACAGATGGGCGGAATGCAGCTGTAAGGGCAGCAGTTGTTTTATCTTTAAAATAATTAGTGGCAGCATTATTACCACCCTTTAATATATTAACAGCATCGGTAATAGTCATTTGTTTGATAGCACTAACAAATATGGGCGCTGCAGATTTAGCGGCATCTTCTGCGGCACGGTTCATAGAAAGAACGGCTTTATCGACTACGCTTCCCATACCAAAATCTCTTAATGTGTTTTCTACTTTAACTGCTTCGGGTGGCATTAGAATTTTAAGGGCAGCATTAGCAAAGAAACCATCTATGGAAGATAATCTGCCGGTTCCATTTTGAGTTCCTACAGTAAGTGCCTCTTTTAATCCGTTTGCAATTTCTTCGGAACTTAATCCAACTGCACCACTTTGCTGATAAACTGTGGCAGCCTGATTAATTATTTGCTGAGCAGTATCGCAGGCTGTAAAGCAAGTAATTAGTATTGCGGATAGTAATATTTTTTTCAACTTTTTTAATTATTTAGTTGCGAAAATACAGGTTACACTGATTTATGAATTAACTTTTTAGGTAAAATATGTTTCTCGTTGTGCAGAAATGAATAATTGAGTATTGTATTGCGAAAACTTGTTGAACATACAGAACATTATTATTCAATTTACCAGATAGTTCTTACTGATTTTAAAGCATTATAGTCACTAAAAACATTAAATTAGTACGTATTAACCGGCGGTGATGTCAAAATTATTGGAAATGAATACCGATAAGTCGGAGAAGATGTCCAAATGTTTGGAAATGAGTACGTATTAATCGGCGGTGATGTCCAAATGTTTGTAAATGAATACCGATGAGTCGGAGAAGATGTCGAAATATTTGGAAATGAGTACGTATTAATCGGCGGTGATGTCCAAATGTTTGGAAATGAATACCAATGAGTCGGAAATGATGTCGGAATGTTTGGAAATGAATACCGATGAGTCGGAAGAGCTATCAAAGTGATTGAAGCAGGATTCAATCATAATTAAAGAGCTATCGGATGAGTTGGAGTTGTATTAATGTGGTATAATATGTGTTATGAAAAGTAAACTCCTTTGTAGTATGAGCGAGCGCAAAGGATAGCAGTGGTATCCTTTTTATGCGCCCATTTCAATCATCCTAATAATCAGTGATTATAATATGGGCGCAAAAAAAGATACAAACGGATAGCCTGACCCGAAGGGATGCGCCCTAATAAAAGAGAAATTGCAAAACAACATCATCAGGAAAGAAGTATCTTATTTTCCTTTTTCTGTAATACTAAATACTGTTGTGGCTACCATCGCAGAAAGGAGGATTTTTTGTATGCTTACAATTGCATAACCAAAGTTCGCCATCTTCTTCTGCTGTGAATTTAAGGCTCTTAAAAGGAGCCTCGTCTATACTTTTATGTGCTCCATCGCAAAGCGGATTCTTTTCGCTTAATCCGCAGGTACACCAAGCGTATGTTTTTCCTTTTTCTACGGTAACAGCGGTAGGTGATGCTTTAAATACTTTAGGTAAACTCATTTTATTATTGTTTTAATTATTGCTTAAATGTAAGATTGTATAAACTGATACACATTTTTTGTTGCTGAATCTTTTAACTGCTGCATTAATATCTTCTTATCAATATCTTTCATTCGATGTTGCTGTATCAACTGAAATGCTTTCTCGGCCATTAACAAGTATTTCCGTTCATTGTTCTCGGTTACACTACTTTTTTCTTCAATATGTTTATATAATATTTCGAGCCCTTCCTGCTTGCTTGCAACTGTTTTTACAACCGGTATAGTATAGGTGTCATGACTGCCACCAACCATCATCTGCAGGTTTTTTACAAACAGATCAGCATCGGGTCTGTCGGCTTTGTTTACTACAAAAATATCAGCCACTTCCATTAAACCAGCTTTCATGGTTTGAATTTCATCGCCTGCTTCTGGCACGAGTACAACTATAGTAATATCTGCCAGTCCAGCTATCTCCACTTCGCTTTGTCCTACGCCAACTGTTTCCACAATAATGTAATCGAAGCTGGAGCATTGCATTACATGAATAATCTCTAATATTTTAGGATGCAGTCCACCAAGACTGCCGCGGGAAGCCAGTGAGCGAATAAATACATCGGGATGATTGTACCAGCGGCTCATGCGTATTCTATCGCCTAAAAGAGCGCCTAAATTAAAAGGAGAAGAAGGGTCTACACATAATACCCCTACCTTTTTTTTTTCATTTATAATCTGTTCTATCAAAGCATCGGTAAGGGTACTTTTTCCTGCACCCGGAGGCCCAGTAATACCCAATACTTTTGTATCGTGCGGATTTAATGACTTCAGCAGTTGCTGGTATCCATCAAATTCATTTTCGACTAATGAAATGCACCTTGCCAGCGATCTTGTATTGCCCTCTGTTATATCGGAAAGTAAATTATTCCACATAGTTAAACAAGTTGCAGAAACATTGAATACTAATAATGATTCTGAAGTAAATACATCTGAAAATATGCGATATTAATATCATTAAGCAACTAAGTCAGGATCTATTTTTTCTTTGCTACACAAGCGAATTGAAGAAATCTTGCATCGCCGGATTTGAAAAAGAAGAAAGCATTGAATAAATCAAAACGCAAAGATTTAGAACCATTAATAC
>JBAXVH010000230.1:0-2677 GCA_037129215.1 Bacteroidota bacterium
AGAGTTGATAAAAGAGTTTTTGGAACTAAATATAAAGTTGTTAGACAATAAACAGCACCAAAAAGAAACAATCCAGAAGATATAGAAATAAAATGGCGGTACCGAAAAGCCTAATGAGTAGGAAAACAATTTTAATATGGTTCAAAAAAATGAGAAAACATTTATTCTTTAAAGTAATATTGCTTTTTATACTATTTGTAGGAAGCAATTTAATGATTTCGAAAGTTTATTCATCCAATGAAAAACTTAATTTATCATCAAATAATACTGCATTAAAGGGAGATTCAAAAACCGAATACAACATATATTCCGTTTTTGCAAGTCCCACACAAAACACATCTAATATAAAGGGATACCAATATGCTTATAATAACATACAGATATCAAAAGCATGTTGTCCTGAATTTAGATTAAAAGATGCAGTAGAAATATGCCCACCCGAAGGAGCATGTAGTCATAATTCGTCAACACAGGGATCGCCTGGTAAAACAGCGGCAGCCTGTAAAAACTCAGCACATACGTATACCGTTTATCCAAACGACCCAACATTTACTTATACCTGGACAGTAACAGGAGGTACCCCAGCAGGACCTTCGGGAAATCCAATGGTGATAGTATGGGGAAGCGGAAGCACAGGAAGTATAAAAGTAGTGATGAGTAATTATGGAGTTGGAGGTTCTTGCCTTGACTCTATAACTATGGATGTATGTTTGATTGATGGTCCTAAAGCAAAGTTTTTGGTTTCGAAAGACACAGTATGTAAGAATACACCAGTACATTTTACAAATACCTCTTTAGGAGGCAGTGTTTATCATTGGGATTTCGGTGATGGCAGTTCTTCAAATCTTGCCAGCCCATTAGATCATTCTTATGCTTTAGCTGGAACATATAAAGTAACTTTAACAGTACAAGACATGGGCTCAGGACAAGTAATACCAGGCACACAAGGCGACGGTCAGGTTGTACCATGTGGATGTATTGATACTATTTCTAAATACATTACAGTATTAAGTGGAGATGGCCCAGTTATAAATATGGATTGTTGCTTTGGTACTGTTTGTGCAGGCGACACTTCTTCATTTTGCACAACTATGAGTTGCGGATCATTTGCTTGGAGCGTAACAGGTGGTACGATTATATCGGGAGCAGGTACAAGTTGTATTAAAGTTAAATGGAATTCAGTATATACTGTTCCAACAACTGTAACTTTACAAAGTTGTGCGTCTTCTTCATGTCCGGGAGCAACTACTTTGAATGTTCCTGTATTATATCCTAATCTACCTATAGCAGGACCAACTACAATTTGCGTTGGTTCATCTGGAACTTATTCTTTGCCATGGTTACCCGGCACCTATTATAAATGGACTGTAAGTGGAGGTATGTATAGCTTTAATAAAGTAGACAGAAACTCGACTAATGTTAACATCACATTTAATACACCAGGTGTTTTCTGGTTGAAATGTGTGTATGGTAACCCTATGATAGGATGTAGTGGAGTGGATTCGATACCTATTAATGTACTTCCAATATTTACAATTAATGGAAGTAAAACAGTATGCGAAGGTACTGCAACAACTTATTCAGCAAATGGACCAGCCAATTGGACTATTACACCAGCAGGTCCAACAATATTATCTGGTAACGGATCTTCATCGATAAGTGTATCTTTTACACCCGGAACTTACACAGTAAGTGCAAAACCTATTAATCCTGCTTTATATTGTAATGATAGTGCAATCTTCAAAGTTGATGCAATAGCTAAACCAATATTAGGAAGTATCAATGGAGTAGTAAATGCTTGTCCAGGGACGAAACTTGTATATAGTATAACTTCTAATGTATCGGGAAGTCCTTTTATGTGGTCGATAAGTGGAGGCACAGGAAATGTATTATCCCAAATGGGAGATGACAATGATTCAGTAGTAGTAGAATTTACAGGAACAGGTCCATGGATTGTAAGTGTATACCAAGATCAGGAAATAAGCCCAGGAGTATTTTGTCCTTCTTTAACTAAATCTATATTAGTTAACCCATACAATCCACCAATAATTACAGGTACAACTACAGTATGTGTTGATGGAGTTGGAAGTTATTCGGCAGGTGGATCAACTCCTCCTGGAGGTTTTCAATGGACAATAACACCTTCGAGCCAAGGAACCATACAAAGTGGACAAGGAACAAATAATATAACTGTTTTGTGGCATGGTCCAACAAATACTGCTACTTTATCGGTTTCGAGCTGTGCAGGCAATGATGTGTTTTCAGTAACTGTAAACGGGCCACCAACTGCAGTTGCATCCTATAATATGTTGCCAATATTCTGCCAGGGTGCAAGTCAAACATTAGTGTTATCAACTCCAAATGTAGCTGGATATAGCTATCAATGGTACAATAGTATTATAGGATCAATCCCTTTAGCAACTAATAGCAACTTAAATGTAAGTATAGCACCATTAGCTGTTGGAACCTATCAATATTGGGTAGTAGTTACACAAAATGGATGCTCAGTAAAATCTAATTTAATAAACGTAGTAATAGATAACTGCACAGTAGGAACAAATGGTGGAGGACCTAACCCTGGATCATGCGATGCTCTTGCATTTTTCAAGACTTATGTTGTATGTGGAACTATTACTTTACAAAACTTATCATCAGTTATAGCACCATCAACTATTAC
>JBAXVH010000231.1:0-2674 GCA_037129215.1 Bacteroidota bacterium
TGAAAACCCAGGATGGTATACTCAATATACTCCTTATCAGGCCGAGATATCGCAGGGTAGACTGGAAAGTTTATTGAACTACCAGACCATGGTATCCGATTTAACAGGATTACCAATAGCAAATGCATCTTTACTCGACGAAGGCACAGCTGCTGCCGAGGCAATGGCCATGCTGTTTCATCAGGTAAACAAATCGGATGATGCTGTAAGAAAGAAATTCTTTGTAGATGAATCTGTTTTCCCTCAAACTAAAGCCGTATTGGTTACCCGTGCGCTGGCAATAGATATAGAAATTGTTTTTGGACATTATGACAGCATCCATATCAACGAAGATTACTTTGGAGCATTGGTACAATACCCTAATAATAATGGTAGTATAGAAGATTATAGTGCCTTTACAGATAAGGCACATCAACATGGATGTTACGTAGTTTTCGCTACCGATCTAATGGCTTTAGCTTTACTTAAATCGCCAGGAGAATTAGGTGCTGATGTTGCAATTGGTTCATCACAAAGATTTGGAGTTCCATTAGGCTTTGGAGGACCACATGCTGCATTCTTTGCTACTAAAGATGAATTTAAAAGATCATTACCAGGAAGAATAATAGGAGTAAGTATAGATGCACAAGGCAATACTGCACTTCGTATGGCATTGCAGACAAGAGAGCAACATATTAAGAGAGAAAAAGCTACATCCAATATCTGTACTGCACAGGCATTGCTGGCCAATATGGCTGCAATGTATGCTGTATATCATGGTGCTGATGGATTGAAAGATATTGCTACCAGAATAGCATTGCTTACACAACAACTATCTGAGACACTTGCTGAGCTTGGTTTCCACAACTTAAACTCTTTCTTCTTCGATACCATTAAAATACAATGTGATACCGAAGCATTAAAAGAAATATCGGAGAAACACAATATTAATTTCCGCTATTTTGATGACAGACATATTGGTATTTCTATAGATGAAACTACCACCCGTCAGGACATAGTTGACATAGCCTTTGTATTTGGAGAATTAGCTGACAATAAAGATACCATAGCGGTGTCTTTTGAAGAAGAAAATACACTGAATACCATTCCTGATTTTGCAATAAGAAACACAGAATACCTTACGCATCCGATATTTAATACGTATCATAGCGAAAGCCAGATGATGCGTTATTTAAAATATCTTGAGAATAAAGATTTATCGTTAAATACCAGTATGATTACCTTGGGTAGTTGTACCATGAAATTGAATGCTGCTACGGAAATGATTCCATTAAGCTGGCCTGAATTTAGTAGCATACATCCTTTTGCTCCAGCATATCAAACCAAAGGTTATCAGGAAGTAATAGACCATCTATCCGATTATCTATGCGCTATCACAGGTTTCGATGCTTGTAGCCTTCAGCCAAACAGTGGAGCACAAGGGGAATACGCGGGCTTAATGACGATTAAAAACTTTCATGCAGCCAATGGCGATAAACAAAGAGATATTGTATTAATTCCTATTTCTGCTCATGGTACTAATCCTGCAAGCGCTATTATGGCGGGCTTAAAGGTAGTAGTAGTAAAAAGTGATGAAGAAGGACATATAGATGTTGCCGACCTAAAAGCCAAGGCTGCTCAGTATAAAGAAACCTTATCTTGTCTGATGGTTACTTACCCTTCTACACATGGTGTTTTTGAAGAAAGTATTAAAGAAGTTTGTCAGACTATTCATGATAATGGAGGTCTGGTATATATGGATGGGGCTAACATGAATGCACAGGTTGGACTGACTTCTCCTGCTACTATAGGTGCCGATGTTTGTCACCTGAATCTACATAAAACTTTTGCTATTCCGCATGGTGGTGGTGGCCCCGGCATGGGACCAATTTGTGTAGCGGCAGACCTTGCACCATACTTGCCATCTCATACTATTTTCCATACTGACTCCAACAGCTTTAAACAATATAATACCGGTGCAGTTTCAGCAGCTCCTTATGGTAGTGCAAGCATTCTGTTAATCAGTTACGCATACATAAAAATGCTTGGTGCACAAGGGTTAACCGATGCTACAAGATATGCCATTCTGAATGCAAACTATATGAAGGCAAGACTGGAAGGTTGCTATAGCATTTTATATACCGGACATAATAACACTGCAGCGCACGAGTTTATTATTGATTTAAGACCATTTAAAACATCTGCAGGAATTGAAGCGGAAGATGTAGCAAAGAGGCTGATGGATTATGGATTCCACGCTCCTACCCTAAGTTTCCCAGTTGCAGGAACTATTATGATAGAACCTACAGAAAGTGAAGATAAAGCAGAGCTGGATAGATTCTGTGATGCATTAATTGCGATACATGGCGAGATAAAAAGAATAGAATCGGGTGAGCTTGATAAGGTTGACAACCCTTTAAAGAATGCTCCTCATACACAGCATGTAATTTGTGCCGACGAATGGATTCATAATTACTCCAGAAAAGAGGCTGCATTTCCTATTGGCTACTTAACTAGACAGAAATTCTGGCCTTCAATTGGCAGAATCAATAATACTTTTGGAGACCGTAACCTCGTTTGTACTTGTGCACCTACCGAGGCTTACGCATAAAGTACTAATTGGATAATTTGATAATGCGATGATTTGATGATGAATACAGAAATTCATTATTGAGTTATCGCATTATCTTTTTAT
>JBAXVH010000232.1:0-2673 GCA_037129215.1 Bacteroidota bacterium
TATAATTTTGTGATTTTGAAATCCAATTTTAATATAATCGAGAATATATTTAGTTTGAATATGTTAGCGAATTTTAACAAAATACAAGGTAAAGAAGCTAATGTGATAATGTGATAATTTAATAATTAGCTGATTAGCTAATGTGCTAATATGCTAATGAAAACATTATACAATTATTTTTAGACAAAGAGGGGATTGATTCTTTTAATCAATCCCCTCTTTAAGTTTTTGGTAAGTGATTTTATTAATTACCTACAACTTATAACCTACAACTTACAACTTTCAACTTTAACTATTTGCCATTAAAATCTCCGGCATAAATAATAACCAGCTTATTCAGGCTAACGAATTTTTTAAGGGCAGCATTTACCTCTGCTAATTTTAATGCTTTGGTTTTATTTTCCAATGCTGTGTAATAGCTGATATCACGATCGTTTACAAGACTTCTGTTTAACAGAGAGGCAATACCATTATCCATTCCGAGGCTTGTTTTACGTTGTTGAAGCCAACTATTTACGGTTTTACTTAATTCATCCTGCGTGAAACCTGATTGCAAGGCTTTTTCTATTTCTTGTCTTAGAGCAGAATCAAGTTTGTTTTTGAAGGATGGATTGAAAATAGCATATACACCCCATGCCCCAACAGCATCTTTGTAAGGAACATTCAGATAAGAACCTGCACCATAGCTCATGCCTTCTGATTCTCTTAAACGTTGTGGGATTCTGGAAGATAAAAATGCTCCACCGCCCAATAGTTCGTTGGCCATGTTTAAAGCAGCATAATCCTCATCGGTATCCTTGATAGCAATGTTGATATTGCCTAAGCAAACAGCATTTTGTTTGTCTTTGATGGTTACCACTTCTGTACTGCCTTGAACATCAAAGAATTTTTCGGATAGTCTTTCGTAAGGCGTTTTGCTGATAAAGTTGTTGAAAGCTTTTTCCAGATAAGTCTTTACCGTATTTGGTTCAAAGCTACCTACGCAAGTAAAGCTTGCATTGTTGGTACCATAGAAACTGGTATAGAAGCTTTGCAATTCTTCGGGTTTTACTTTACCTAATGCATCAAGGGTTTCTTCAATACTTTCAGAAGCCAATGGATGTCCTTTAGGATATTTATTAGTTTTTACTTCTAAAGCTTTTTGTGCTACAAAGAAAGGCTCACTTCTATTTGCTTCATATTCTCCTTTAACGTCGAGAATCATTTTTTCGAACTCATTCTTGTCGAAAGCAGGGTGTAGAAACAGATCTTCTAAAATAGCCAGTGTTTGTTGTAGGTTTTCTTTATCACTACTTATAGAAATGCTTACTCCAGTGGCGCCACCATTAATGTTGATAGAGGATTTTAGTTTATCCAGTTGATCATTTATGTCTTTTTTACTTCTGGTAGTAGTGCCATATTTCAGCATCTTAGCGGTTAACTCAGCAATTAAGTCTTTGTTCATTAAAGTAGACTCTGTACCCATCTTTAGAATAAAGCTGATGGTTATTTTATCGCCTTTAGTTCCTTTTTTCAATAAAGCATATTTAAGACCATTCGATAATTTACCTGTAATGGTACTCTTTTTAATATTGTCGATACTGGTTTCGAAAGTCTCTGTTTGTTGTTCAGTTTTCTTTCCTTTATAATCTTTCACCAGTTCACTTATATCTGGTCTGTCGTTAACAGCCACTCTTTCCGGGTTTTTGTCAGGAGTAAATTGTCCCCAGGTTCTGTTGCTTGATAAGTAATATCTTTTAGCCACTGCCTGTACATCAGCGAGACTTATTTTTTCTAAACGATCTCTATAAATATAAAATAGTTTCCAGTTACCGCCGCCAATAAACTCTGTCAGATTAATACAATAGTTTATAGTATTGTTCTGCATATCGGACATATATTTATTAATAGTATTTTTTGCTCTATCAAGCTGTTCCTGAGTAATTGCAGTAGTTGCCAGGCTATCAAAAGCAGCAAGGAATACCTTTTTAGCATCGTTTATGTTTTTATCTTTAGGCACATCAACATTGAAATAGGTGAATCCCGGATCGTAAAATGGTAAAGAATAACCATATACTTTGGTAGCCAGTTTAGTTTCTATCAGTGCTTTATATAAAATACCAGAAGGGTCGTTTGTTAATATTTCAATTACAACGTCATTTGCTACATAATCTTTATCGGAAAGGCAGGGAGTATGATAAGCAGCTCCGAGATACTGTATATCTCCATTTCTTTTTAATTCTACAAAGCGTTCACCATCCTGTTGTGGCTCAATGGTGTATCCCGGCTGTATAATTCTGGTTGGTTTTGGAATTTTTGCAAAGTATTCTCTTATCCATTTCAAGGTAGTGGCAACATCAAATTTCCCTCCTACAATCAGGGTAGCATTATCGGGCTGGTAATATTTTTTATAGAAAGTTGTCAGGTTTTCGATAGGAACTCTTTCTATATCTTCTTTACTTCCAATAGTTGATTTGCCATAGTTGTGCCACAAATACATAGTGGAAACAATACGTTCCATTAATATACTTCCCGGGTTATTTTCTCCTGATTCGAATTCATTTCTAACTACAGAAAACTCTTTTTGTAAGTCGGCTTTAAGCATTAATGAATTCACCATTCTATCGCTTTCCATATCAAGCGCCCAACGAAGGTTACTATCGCTGGCAGGGAGTATTTCGTAATAATTAGTTC
>JBAXVH010000233.1:0-2655 GCA_037129215.1 Bacteroidota bacterium
GCAGACCACCAGTAAACTGATATACCGCTTCCTGTAAAGTTCCTTTATAAGCTACTCTACCTTCTATACCTTCAGGAACTAATTTCTTAATGCCATCTTCGGCATCCTGAAAATAACGATCACTGCTACCTTCTACCATCGCGCCAAGAGATCCCATCCCTCTGTATTCCTTAAACTTTCTTCCTTCATAAATAATAGTTGCACCAGGACTTTCCTCTACTCCGGCAAACACACTACCCATCATAACAGCATTGGCTCCGGCAGCAAGTGCTTTAACCATATCGCCGGTATAACGAATACCACCATCCCCAATGATTGGAATATTTCTACCTTTCAAAGCTTCAGCAGTTTGCATAATGGCAGTAAGTTGTGGCACACCGGCACCTGCAACAATACGGGTAGTACAAATAGAGCCTGGTCCAATACCTACTTTCACACAATTAGCACCAGCATCAGCAAGGGCAGTTGCACCTGCTGATGTACCAACATTACCAGCAATTATCTGTAAGTTTTTGAATGATTTTCTAAGCTTTTTAACGGTATCTATTACGCCTTTGCTATGCCCGTGAGCACTATCGAGTGTAACAATATCAACTCCTACATGCAAAAGAGCTTCGGCACGTTGCAATACATCCGATGTAATACCAAGTGCAGCACCAGCAAGTAATCTACCCATACTGTCTTTTACAGCATCTGGATAATTACGAAGTTGCAGAATATCGCGGTAAGTAATTAATCCAACCAGCTTTCCTTGCTTACTTACAACAGGTAATTTCTCAATTTTATATTGCTGCAGTATTTTCTCTGCCATGGCAAGATTAGTACCCTCTGGGGCAGTAATAATATTTGTGGAAGTCATCACCTCACTAATCTTCTTAGATTTATTATTTACTTCAAATCTTAAATCTCTATTGGTAAGAATACCTACCAGTTTATCTTTTGTGTCGACAATAGGAATGCCCCCTATTTTATTTTCTTTCATCATCTGCAATGCTTCTCCAACCGTTGCAGTTGGTAGCATAGTAATAGGGTCAACAATCAATCCGCTTTCACTACGTTTTACTTTACGAACCTGCTCGGCCTGTCTTTCGATGGACATGTTTTTGTGTAGGATACCTATGCCGCCTTCTCTTGCTAATGCAATAGCTAATTCGGCTTCAGTAACCGTATCCATTGCTGCAGAAAGTATAGGAATATTAATCGTTAAATCTTTGGTGAGTTTAGTTTTAGTAGAAACATCACGCGGTAATATTTCACTGTATGCAGGTACGAGCAAAACATCATCGAATGTTAGTCCTTCAATAAAAGTACGAGTGGAAGTAGTAGCTGTAAGTGGGGAAGATTTCTTTGTTGCCATGAGCAAAGATAATTACCTAAGTGAAATAGCGAAAAAATTATTGGATAAATGGCGAGGATGGGTACCATTCAGAAATGAATGGAAATAAAACAGATAGATATAGCAATAGGTGTTACTACTTCTGGTAACTATGAGTTAATTTTTCAGTTTAATAAAAGGAAAATATAGAATTATTTTATCTGGACTTTAACCAGCTTTCCGGATTAAAGTAATTCCCATGGCTATCCATAATACGGAACTCGACAGCACCACCACCACTAAAATCGGCAGCAGCTTTACCTACAATTGTTCCAGCATTTACTTTTTGACCTTTGGTGACATTAGTACTGGACAATCCGTTATATGTAATGAAATATTTACCGTGTCTTACTAATACAGCGAGGTATTCACTTAAATCCATCACCGAAATCACTTCGCCATCGGCTACACTTTTTACACTGGTTCCTATTGGTGTGGAAATAACAATTCCATCGTTATTAATAATCATTTGCTGATTAATAACTTCTTTACCAAAATGGTGAATTATATCTCCGGTTGATACAGGCCATGGTAAGCGTCCTTTTCTTTTTTCAAGCTCAATAGATTCTGTAAGCCCTTCAGGTGTTGATTCAAGAGAACTATAAGTACGATTGCTGTTATTCGTTGTTGCCACACCTTTGCTGGTTGGCTCAGGTACAGTTGCTGGTTTAGTAGCAGTACCGTTAGCAGGTGTTTTTTTAGGTTCATTGGCTGCTTGTGCTTTAGCAGCTGCATCCTGACGTTTCTTTTCTTCTGCAGCTTTTTGTCTTGCTAATTTCTCTCTCTTCTCTGCTTCGGCAATTTCCTTTCTAATGGCAGCATCAATAGCTTTATTTAATTCCTGTCTTTGCTTTTCACGCTTTTTAAGTTGCGCAGAAATAGTTTTCTCCTGATCTTTCAATTGCTTTACTGCCAGATCTTTATCTTTCTTATCCTGCTCCAGTTCTTTTTTTTGATTATTCTGTAGCTGAAGTGCAGCACTCATATCCTTTCTATTCAAACTTAAATCTTCGGAATGGTGTTGTAATAAATTCTGTGTTTTTACAATGGTCTGTGCCTGCGTTTCTCTGAATTGTCTGTAACTTTTCAGATAGGCAATTCTTTTAATTGCATCGTCGAAACTACTGGCAGAGAAAAGGAAATTCAGGTAGCCATAGTTACTCCTGTTCTTATACGCGAATACAATGCTTTGTGCATATTGAATTTTAAGGGTATCCAGTTCTTTTTTTAATCTGTATATCTCTCTTTCATCCTGAAAAATAGTTTCAGCAAGACGATGA
>JBAXVH010000234.1:0-2648 GCA_037129215.1 Bacteroidota bacterium
ATTTATTGCGAAATAGCTGGTGGTGGCGCTACTGCCGATGCACATCATATTACTGCTCCACATCCGGAAGGGTTGGGTGCTAAAAATGTAATGCTTGCTGCATTGGAAGATGCTAACATGAAACCAGAAGATATTGACTATATCAATACCCACGGAACTTCAACTCCTTTGGGAGATATAGCGGAAGCAAAAGCTATATTAAGTGTATTTGGAGAACATGCTTATAACTTAAATATCAGTGCTACAAAATCTATGACAGGTCACTGTCTTGGAGCAGCTGGCGCAATTGAAGCAATCGCTTGTATTAAAGCGGTAGTTCATGATATAATCCCTCCAACTATCAATCACTTTACGGACGATCCTGATTTGGATCCTAAATTGAATTTCACTTTCAACGTAGCACAAAAACGTACTGTTAATGCTGCCTTAAGTAATACTTTTGGTTTTGGCGGACATAACGCTTGTGTTATTGTAAAAAAATATAAAGGTTAAGTGCAATTCTTTAAGCATTTTTTCGCTTCGAATGATGCAGATAGTTTCAAAAAAGAAATTAAGAAACTATTAGGATTAAATCCTACCAATATTAATCTCTATATTACTGCACTGAGTCATCGCTCTGTAAAGGATGCCCCAGAGTCAAATAATGAACGCCTCGAATATTTAGGCGATGCAGTATTAAGCTCTGTAGTTGCTGATTATCTTTTTAAAAGATACCCTTTAAAGGGAGAAGGTTTTCTTACTGAAATGAGAAGTAAGATGGTAAATCGCCAGCAATTAAATGATATTGCAGTAAAAATTGGCTTAAAGAAAATTACCCTGTATAATAAAATTGATAGCTCTCTCAAGAATAGTCAAATCTTTGGTAATACTTTAGAAGCTGTAGTTGGAGCAATTTATCTGGATAAAGGGTACATAAAAACCCATAAGTGGATACTGAAACACCTCGTTATTCCGCACATGTTTGTAGATAATCTTGAGCTGATAGATATTAATCTGAAGAACAAGCTGATAGGTTGGGCCAGTAAAAATAATAAAGTTCTTTCCTTCGATCTGGTGGAAGAAAAATACGAATCCGGTAGAAGACTTTTTATTATTCATACCATGCTGGATGGCGAAATAATATCGGAAGGAAAAGGATTTAATAAGAAAGATGCGAGCATTATAGCAGCACAATTGGCAGTAGAAAAATTGGGTTTGCTAACAATAGATAGCAATAAATAAAAATTAAACAGTTTATTTGCAGCTTACTAGGCAATAAACTATACAAATATTAAACATCGGTCGTATATGTCAAATAACTTACTGAAAGGAAAAAAGGGAATAATCTTTGGGGCTTTAAATGAACATTCTTTAGCATGGAAAACTGCTGTAAAATGCCATGAACAAGGGGCTTCCATCGTTTTAACCAATGCACCTATTGCAATGCGATTTGGTGAAATAAATCAATTAGGCGAACAAATAAATGCACCTATTATTCCTGCGGATGTTACCAATATGGAAGACATTGAAAACCTGATTACTAAATCGATGGAGCATTTTGGCGGTAAGTTCGATTTTATACTACACAGTGTAGGTATGAGTATCAACGTTC
Source organism: Bacteroidota bacterium (assembly GCA_037129215.1). GTDB lineage: Bacteria > Bacteroidota > Bacteroidia > Chitinophagales > Chitinophagaceae > CANFLJ01. The sequence continues at coordinate 1,592 of JBAXVH010000234.1, forward strand.
GTAAGGGTCACCTTTATACCGAATTGAATCACGAATGGATGCTTAAAACACTCGATATCTCTGCTGTTAGTTTACACAGAGTATGTCAGGTGGCTTACGAAAAAGATGCTGTAAACGATTGGGGTAGCATTGTAGCACTTAGCTATATAGCTGCTCAAAGAGTTTTCCCTGATTATAATGAAATGGCCGATGCTAAAGCTTTACTCGAAAGTATCGCCCGTAGCTTTGGATACCATTTTGGTGTAAGAAATAAAGTACGTGTAAATACCATTTCTCAATCTCCTACCATGACTACCGCTGGTAGTGGTGTTAAAGGATTCGACGGCTTCCTGGTATATGCCGATAAAATGAGTCCATTGGGCAATGCAAGTGCAGATTCTTGTGCTGACTATTGCGTATCTATGTTCTCCGATCTTACCCGTTATGTAACTATGCAAAACCTTTTCCACGATGGAGGTTTTAGCTTTACAGGCGTTTCTCATGGCGTAATAGATATGATGAAAGAAATGTAGTTTCAAATCAATAAGATGATAACTATTCTATAAAAGAATCCCCGAAGTATCAGTACTTCGGGGATTTTTGTTTTAATTATTGGGGGACAAGCTCAATAATCCTTTTCTTCGCCCCACGAACTAATAGTACTTTAATGCAATACCGTCACCTGTTTTTTGATCTTGATCACACGCTCTGGGATTTTGAAGTGAACTCTAAAGAAACCCTGCAGGAATTATTCGATACTAATAACCTTTCAAGTAGAGGGGTTACCAGCTTCGAAGAGTTCTTTAATAACTATAGCGCCCACAATCATCGCTTATGGGATAGATATACTAAAGGGTTTATAAAACAGGAAGAATTAAGATGGAAAAGAATGTGGCTGGCCCTGCTCGATTTTAAGATTGCTGATGACGTTTTATCCAGAAAACTCTCTGTAGAATTTCTACAGATTCTACCTACCAAGCGAAACATATTTCCATATACCATTGAGATTCTCGAGTACCTTAAAAATAAAGGCTATATCCTGCACCTGATTACCAATGGTTTCGAACAGGTTCAGTAT
>JBAXVH010000235.1:0-2647 GCA_037129215.1 Bacteroidota bacterium
TTAGCAGTTATGTTTATAACATATACTACTGTTGTAAATGCTGGAGGTCCTTCTGGACCTGGTGGTGATAGTGGTTGTACAGATGCTTCTGGTAACTGCGATTTACCTTTGGATAATAATGTAATTATTGTAGCAGTTTTTGGAGTAATACTGGGAGTTGTAATGCTAAGAAAGAAATTAAATACTGCTTCTTTACAGTCTTAAATAATAAATTTAATAATTATTTTATTAAAAAGGTCAAACTTCGGTTTGGCCTTTTTTATTATTGTCTCAATTGGTTTGTTATATGCGATATTCTATAAAATAGTAGTCGTATTCTTCCGCTCTTTATAATACATTTGCCCCTTTAATTTAATTGTTGATGAAAAAGACGCATATAATATTACTGGTTCTTATAGCAGGCGCTATTACTATTTTAATTAGCTATACAGGAAATTTAACTACTTATGAAACAGTTGTTTCAGCCCGTCAGAAACAAGGTAAGTTTGTAAAACTTGTTGCGAAGCTGGACAAAAATTCACTGGTTTACGATGCCGTAAAGGATCCTAACTATCTTACTTTCACTGCATTAGATACTTTAGGAAATACGGTAAAAGTGGTTTACCACAATACCAAACCTACCGATATGGAAAAGAGCGAACGAATTGTGCTGGGTGGCAAAATGCAGGGAGATCACTTTGAGTGCAGGGATATTTTATTAAAATGCCCATCCAAGTATAAAGATAATCCCAATGCTCTTAAACAAGGAGACCTTTAATTATTAGTTACTCTTTATTTTATTATTCAATAATTTCTGCATGATATATAATGGCGAGCATCTGTTACCTGGTCAGATAGGGCATTTCTTAGGTCTTCTATCAGTGGTTGCATCTTTATTGGCAACAATTTTTTATCTTTCAGTTCATTTTCAGCCAGAAGGTTCTGCTGATAAAAATAAATGGTTGCAGTTTGCACGTATTTTTTTCTTCCTAGAAACTGTATCCATATTTGCCATTTTTGGGGATTTATATTACATCATTTCCAACCATTATCATGAATACTACTATGCCTGGAATCACTCTTCGCGTAGTCTTCAATTAAGGTATATTTTAGCTTGTTTCTGGGAAGGTTCAGAAGGTAGTTTCCTTTTATGGTCTTTCTGGCATTGTATCTTAGGTTGGATAATTATCTGGAAAAGCAAAAAGTTCGAAGCACCGGTAATGTTCATTATTTCCTTTGCACAGTTTGCGCTGGCAACTATGGTGGTAGGGGTGTATTTGTGGGGACATAATATTGGCACAAACCCTTTCATTCTGTGGAGAGAGCAAATGCCCAATATGCCTATTTTCTCCAATCCAGATTACCTGCAGTATCCTAGAGTACACGAAGGAAACGATTTGAATGTATTGTTACAGAACTACTGGATGGTAATTCATCCTCCTGTATTATTTCTTGGTTTTGCATCTACCATTGTACCTTTTGCTTTTGCAATAGCAGGAATGATGCAAAAAACAAAGGAATGGGTAAAACCTGCATTACCCTGGGCTGTTTTCTCTGGTGCAGTATTAGGATTAGGTATCATGATGGGAGGGGCCTGGGCTTACGAAAGTTTATCATTTGGTGGTTACTGGGCATGGGATCCTGTAGAAAATGCTTCCCTAGTTCCCTGGCTGGTAATGATTGCTGGCTTACATACCAATCTGGTATACAAGAGTACAGGCTATTCTTTAAAGAGTACCTACATGTTCTACATTTTTTCTTTTACACTAATACTATATTCTACCTTCCTTACCAGAAGTGGTATTCTGGGAGATACTTCTGTACATGCATTTACCGAATCGGGCATGAATGTTCAACTGTATCTTTTTCTGAACCTTTTTGTATGGGTACCTACCATGCTGGCTACCAATAAAAAGAATATACAGTTACTTATTTTCGGAACATTCTTATTGTTGAATATCATAAGTTACTACTACCCTGTAATCACTTTGGTGTCTATGATAAGTTCTTTTGTCTGGTTGTCTATCTTGCTGAAAGAGCATGCACCTGCAAGTACGAAAGAAGAAAGTAATTACAGCAGGGAATTCTGGATGTTTATAGCATCTATGGTATTCTTCCTGGCTGGTATAATTATTATTGCAAAAACATCTGTTCCTATTTATAATAAATTGTTCAACCAGAATGTAGCACCACCAGAAGACAGAGAGTTTGAATATAACCGTATACAGGTATTTATTGCTATTATTATAGGTGTACTAACGGCAGTAACGCAATACCTTAAATATAAAACAACGAACGATCTTTATTTTGGTAAAAAAGTATTTCGTTCTACCGTTTTGTCCATTGCTTTTGCAGCATTTATAAGCATTAAAGGCGGTATTAATTATGATAAACAAGGCATTGGCTTTCTTATTGCAATTCATGTTGCCATTTTTGCAGCCGTTTATGCAATTGTTGCCAATACAAATTATATACTTACAGTATTAAAAGGAAGTGTAAAACTTGCCGGAGCTTCTATAGCGCATGTAGGTTTTGGAATGATACTTTTGGGTATACTGTTGTCGGCTTCCAAGAAAACAATTCTCAGCAATAACAATACAGGTATAGCCGTTTTTCAAAAGAGTAAGATGGAAGATCCTGCTGAGAATGTTACCCTTTTTAAAGGGGT
>JBAXVH010000236.1:0-2640 GCA_037129215.1 Bacteroidota bacterium
GTCAACACCTTCATATAGATATTATTCTATCTTAATGAATGATGTAGTTAAAACTAAAAGCAGGTTGTTCTTATAGAGCAACCTGCTTTTTAATTAAATACTTCCTTGTATTTCTTTACCGCTTGCGGTTCTCACTGTACGCTGTATTTGTATTATTTATTACGTTGTGCAACACCGTGGTTCAATGTTCTGTATTCCTCACGACTCACGATGTATTTTGACGACTCACGATGTATTTTTCACGACTCACGTAAAGCAACAAAAAGTGTTAGATATAAAACCTCCTATTTTGAACAGCCTACCTTAATCGCTCCCTCCCCTATCTTTCTTTTCCACATAAGTTGCGCTTATCCGCTCTCTTATACTCTAAGCCGTATTTTTGCAGGATGCAGATTCCGGATATTATATTGAAAGTGATGTTTTATTTACTGTGCACCGCTGTGGGTGTGCAAGTTTTTTATTACCTGTTTTTCTATAGCAGACTGGCTTTTTACAAAGAGAAAGAAAGAACCAATACGGTGGAACAGCCTGTATCTATTGTAATATGTGCAAGAAATGAAGCGGGGAAACTGGTAACCAATCTTCCAGGTGTGCTGGTGCAGGATTATAAAACTACCCACGAAATAGTGCTGGTAAACGACAATTCGGAAGATGAGACAAAGTACCTGATAGAAGAGTTTAGAAAATCGTTTAAGAACCTTATTCCGGTTACCCTTACACAGGAAGCAAAGCTGATAGTGGGTAAAAAGTTCCCTTTATCGATGGGTATAAAGAGTGCGAAATTTGAGACCATCTTACTAACAGATGCGGACTGTGTGCCTGCATCGGAATTCTGGATACAAAAGATGCAGGGCGCTTACACCGATGGTATTGAAATAGTATTGGGCTACGGTGCCTACCACCATAAAAAAGGATTGCTGAACAAGATAATCCGTTTCGAAACTTTCTTTAGTGCGCTTAACTACCTATCTTTTGCTATTGCAGGCCTACCCTATATGGGCGTAGGTAGAAACCTTAGCTATAAAAGAGAAGTATTTATTAGGAATAAAGGGTTCTCTTCTATCAATCAACTACCGGGTGGTGATGATGATTTATTTATTAATCAGGTAGCTACTAAAAAGAATACTACGGTAATGATAGACCCGCTGGCACATACACTGAGCGAGCCTAAAAAATCGTTTGGTGGATGGGTAAAACAAAAGTACCGCCACTACTCTACCTCTAAATATTACAAACCTAAGCATAAGATTTTGCTGGGCATGCAGTCGTTTTCTCTGTTTGCGCTGTATCCTCTGCTTGTTTTTAATCTTATATTCTGCAACTGGTGGATGGCCTTATCGGTGTATGGAGTAAGATTGCTTATTCAGGCACTGGTTTACTACAAAGCCATGAAGAAGCTAAACGAGTCGGATTTATTTCCTTTCTTCCTATTGTTTGACATAGGTTTATTTTTTTACTACATATTTTTTCTTCCTGCTATATGGAAAAAGCCACACAAGACCTGGGATTAATCCAGGAGTATTTTGCCGAGTTCACCGATAAGCAAATTGAACAGTTTAACGGATTGAAGGATATCTACAAGGAGTGGAACGAGAAAATAAATGTAATTTCCCGTAAGGATATTGATCAGATTTACCTGCATCATGTGCTGCATTCTTTGAGTATTGCAGCTGTCTGTGAGTTTAAACCTGGAACAGAGATTATAGATATTGGCTGTGGAGGAGGATTTCCTGGTGTACCGCTGGCAATATTTTTCCCTGAAGTAAAGTTTCACTTGGTGGACAGTATTGGCAAGAAGCTAAAAGTAGTAAATGCTGTATGTGAAGCCTTAGAAATTACCAATGTTACCACCCAGCATACCCGTGCTGAAGAGATAAAAAACCGCAAGTTCGACTTTTCGGTAAGCAGAGCGGTGGCACCCCTTAAAGATTTGTGGTACTGGAGTAAACCATTGATAAAAGGAGGGTATAACCACGAACTGGCGAATGGATTGATTTGTTTGAAGGGTGGAGACCTTGCGCAAGAGGTTTTTGAGAGCGGCTTAAAACCAAACGTTATCCCGGTAAGTCAATTGTTTAGCAACGAGTACTTTAATGAAAAATTTGTATTTCACGTTAAAAAGTAAAAATAAATTGACGAAAAAGGCTTACTTAATCGTTTGCGTAAAACTTTTTTAGTTAAATCATAATTTGAAATATACTAAACTATTACCTTTAGCCACGATTAAATATTGATTGTTTTTACTAATCAAAACTAACGGTTTGTTTAAATATTCAGTTTTAATAAATAAAAAACAATTTATCACAACTATTTACAAACGTTATGGGCGTTCTTAAGGACAAGTTCAAAGAAAAAGCGCAGATTGCACAAGAAGAGATTAAGGCATTATTGAAAGAACATGGCACCAAAGTAATTGGTGAAGTTACCCTTGCTCAGGCCTATCAGGGGATGAGAGGAATTACTGGTTTAGTTACAGAAACCAGCTTATTAGATTCACAGGAAGGTATCAGATTCCGCGGATACAGTATTCCTGAATTATACGAAAAATTACCAAAAGCAAAAGGTGGCAGCGAGCCATTGCCAGAAGGTTTATTTTACCTGATGTTGATTGGCGAAATACCTACCGAAGAAGATGTAACC
>JBAXVH010000237.1:0-2628 GCA_037129215.1 Bacteroidota bacterium
CTACAAGGTTGTAGGCACTGTTGGCCCAGTCGTACATAGCCCATCCATTAATTACTTTTCTGGATGCAGTGGTAGTAACCTCCATATGTTATTATTTAATAATGCCCGTACTAACAAGCACTAAAACTATAATACCTAAAGCAATTCTGTAATATCCAAATACTTTAAAACCATGTTTCTGCAGGTAGGAGATGAAGAATTTTACAGCTACTAAAGCAACAATAAATGCAACAATACTGCCAATGCCAAGCTTGGTCATGTTATCCATATTCAACACTTCCGGACTTTTCTTGTAAACATCCAGAAAGCTTTTTGCAGAGGCAGCTATCATAGTAGGTACAGCAAGGAAAAAGGAGAATTCCGCAGCTACTCTTCTGGTAAGGCTTTGCGACATACCTCCTACAATGGTTGCAGCACTTCTGCTTAATCCAGGAAATACAATACTCAACACCTGAAAACAACCAATAATAAAAGATTGTTGATAGGTTATTTTAGTTTCCGTATTAATCTGAGGGTTCTTGAAAAAATTATCAATGAACAATAGTATCACTCCACCGGCAATCATCACTATTGCTATAAAGTTTAAGCTGGCTAAACTGGCATCAATATGCTTCTTTAAAAAGAATCCACCAATTACTGCAGGAACAACAGCCAATACTAGTTTAAAATAGAAATCAACCTTCTTAAAGTCAAAGAATTTCTTGTAATACAGTACTACAACTGCTGCAATAGCGGCAAGCTGTACCACAATTTCGAACATATCGGTAAATGCATCAGGCGTTACACCAATCAAAGGATTGGTAATCTTCATGTGCGCTGTACTGGAAATAGGTAAAAACTCGGTGATACCTTCTACAATCGAAAGAATAATTGTCTGTAAGTAGTCCATTATGGATGCTGTTTTATATTATAAAAAAAGCGGTGATACATTCACCGCTTCAAAGAAAAGAAATTATTTTAATTAGTTAGCAGATTTTGCTTTCTTAAATATCGCAAATATCTCTATTACAAGTCCTAATAGTATTAAAATAGGCGCCACAGTAATTCTGGTAGTGCTGTAAACTACGTTATCATCAAAAACTTTAGGGTCAGTGTTCTTACCACCACTCATTAAAAAGAAGCCCAGTGCAATTATTACCCCACCAATTGCCATCCAGATAAAATTATCTTTTGTAAAAAGAACTGGCATTTCTTTACTCTTTGTTTCTACTTTTTTAGCAATACTCATGTCTGTATGTTTTAAAAACTGCTGCAATATAAAGAAAGAAATTTCATACTACAGTTTAATTTGTGATGAAAGTGTCTAATATAGCTCGTCCAGTTTCATTTTTAAATATTTTCTAACGCTTCTATGCGTACTGATTAAGGAGATACTTACCCCTATAAATATCATGCCCGAGAATAAAAAGGCGAAGTTTTTAACGTTGTGAAGCGTAGTAAGTTCAGGGAATTGCCCTTCAGCCCATTTTACCAGACTGAACAATAATATAATGGCAATAACAGAACTAATTAATCCATGTAGTAGCGCTTTTAAGTCCATTGGCTTTGTAATAAACCAACGGGTTGCGCCCACCATCTGCATGGTTTTTATCAGGAATCTATTACTAAACATTGCCAATCTAATTGTATTGTCAATACTCACTATCACTATCAAAGTAAGGATAATAGCCAAAACGATAAAGATTAGTCCAACTTTACTGGCATTCTCATCCAGCTTAGAAACCAGACTAAGCTGATATTGTACCTCCGTTACCTGATTACCATATAGCCGCATTATATTGTCTCTAATAGCTTGCAAACTATCTTTATTAACGTATTCAGCCTTAGCTTTAAAGTCAATACTTTCTGGCAATGGGTTCTGGTCAAGTGTCTTCGCCCAGTCTTCACTATTATCTTTATTCCAGATAGCCTTAGCAGATTCTTTATTTACGTAAGTAACCGTCTTAGCATAAGGTTGAGTAGAAATATAGGATTGTATCTGACTAATGGTATCCTTATTCATGGTACGCAGGTAGGCGCTGATAGGCACATCTTCTTTAAATACTTTACTAACCTCACGGAAGTTCAAAAATATCCATCCCATGATGCCCATCATGAATAATACCAATGCTACCCCTATAACGCTATAGATGTAACTTGGTTTGGCCCTTTTTAATGATGCTTTTCCTATTACTGACATGATTATTATTTCTTTTTTATGGATTCAACTCCCTCATTAACGAAAAACTTCCCCTTTATATTCTACAAAGTACCCAAATCTTACGCAAATGAAATGTTAGAACTTGAGGAAAGGCAATTGATAATGGATAATTGATATTTGATAATTGCAATACAAACAAAAACTAATTAAATATTTAGCGATAATTCACTTTGTATTCATTGTATTCATTAGCTAATCAGCAAATTAGCACATTAGCTAATTGGTACTCTCCACTCTCTCAACCGGTACGAGATCCCCCAGCTCATAGCTAATTGGAAGCATCCCTATCTGCACAACCGCTCTCTTTCCTTTTATCTCTTTCACTTCCCCTACCTGATAGTTCTTTTTCACTTTCACCAGCATACCCACTTCTATTTCTGCCCCGGTTTCCTGATATTTCTTTTCCAGTTTTTTACTGCTTTTCTTGT
>JBAXVH010000238.1:0-2606 GCA_037129215.1 Bacteroidota bacterium
TCATAATATGAAGTTTAATTTAGTTCTACAATTTGTTGCTTTTGTTATAAATCAGTAGCAAATATATTAGAATTGTGTTAATAACAAAAAAAAGTAAAGTTTATTTTATTATTAATTCCATCAACAAGTTAAATTACCAGATTTTAATTCTATCAGTTTCAGCTTTAAACATTTTATCTCCTGGCTGTATATTAAATGCTTTATACCATGCATCCATATTGGTAATTGGACCATTACAACGGTATTTACCTGGAGAATGTGGATCTGTCATTACTAATTGTGCTGCAAATTCAGGTAAGATGTTGCTTCTCCAAACTTGTGCCCAGCTTAAAAAGAATCTTTGATCTGGTGTAAAACCATCAATTTTAGCATCGCTTTTACCTTGAGCAGTCTTTTTGAAGGCTTCGTAAGCAATATTAATACCGCCTAAATCGGCAAGGTTCTCTCCTACTGTTAGTTCACCATTTACATGAAGACTATCATTTACTGTAAAGCCATTGAATTGTTCAATTACCTTTTGTGCTCTATCAGTAAATTTAGTATTATCTTCTTCTGTCCACCAGTCTTTCAGGTTACCATCAGCGCCATATAAACGACCTTCATCATCAAAACCATGGGTTAATTCATGGCCTATAACCGCTGCTATACCACCATAGTTAACTGCATCGTCTGCAGCAAAATCGAAGAAAGGAAACTGTAGAATACCTGCAGGGAACACTATCTCGTTGTTTGCTGGATTGTAATATGCATTAACGGTAGCAGGCGTCATGTCCCATTTCTTCTTATCAACAGGTTTACCCATACGGCTAACTTCTTTGTTGTATTCAAACTGATCGATACTTACCAGATTGCCTATTAAATCGTCCTTTTTAATAACTACCCCATCATAAGTTTCCCATTTATCAGGGAAGCCGATTTTATTGATAATTGCATTTAATTTCTCCAATGCTTTTTGTTTGGTAGTGCTGCTCATCCAATCAAGACGGTTGATTCTATCAGCGAAAGTGGATTGAATATTCTGTACCAGTTCAAGCATTCTTTTTTTAGAAGCATCGTTGAAGTATTTCTCAACATATAACTGTCCAAGTAATTCACCTAAGCCTCCATCTACCAAACGGCTCATTCTCTGCCATCTTGGCGTGATTTGTTTTTGACCGCTCAATACTTTGTTGAATACAAAGCTTCTATCAATAAACTTACTGCTTAAATAAGGTGCAGAAGATTTAATTAAAGTCCACTGTAAATACGCTTTCCAGGTATTGATATCAACTGCACTAAATAATGCATCGGCTGTTCTGAAGAAAGCAGGATTATTGACTAAAATACTATCTGCTTTAGTTACTTTCATTTCTGCCAGCAATGATTTCCAGTTAAAGCCTGGAGTGGTTTTGCTAAAATCGGCCAATGAAAACTTATTGTATGTTTTCTTTGGATCTCTCATTTCTACACGACTGTTCTGTGCTTTTGCAAGGCCTGTTTCCAGTTCCATTATAGCTGCGGCATTTGCTTTTGCGGTAACAGAATCAACTCCTACCAGTTTAAACATATCAGTAATGTAAGAAAGGTAAGCAGCTCTGATCTGTACACTTCTTGCATCATTCTTTAAATAATAATCTCTATCAGGTAAGGTAGTTCCACCCTGACCTAACTGAGGAATATACTGATCAACATTTTTGTCGTCCTGATCTACTCCAAAACCAAATAAAGGACTACCTACTCCCTTTGTACGTAAGGTTGTAATTTCGTGTAATACCTGCTCTTTTGTTTTTAAAGAACCTAAACGGGTTAATTCATCTTTGATAGGGGTATAACCTAATTTTTCTATTGCAGCACTATCCATTGCACTTGCATAGAAATCTCCTACTCTTTGGCTAATACTATTCTTTCCAGGATTTGCTGCTGCGTTTTCGCAAAGAGATCTTAAAGACTCTAAGCTCTTCAAACCCAATGCATCGAAGCTGCCCCATCTTGTTTTGGATGCAGGTACTGGGTTATTTTTCAACCAGGTTCCGCTTGCATATACATAAAAGTTATCACCGGGCTTAACAGATAAATCCATGTTTGCCGGATCGATAAATTTAGTTTTACCTTCTTTTTTCTGAGCTGAAGCAGTTAAATTCATCAGACACATAACAGAAACAGAAGCAAGTAATAATCTTCTCATTATTTAAACAATTTTGCCAAAAGTAATTGTTGGGAGGATTGGGAAAGAATTTTAGACCAAAAAAGTTACCAACGGCAAAAATTAATTTGATAATGTAATAATTTGATGATGTGATAATACGGATAGGGAGACAGGAGATAGGAGTTAGGAGACAGGAGTTAGGAGAGATAGAATAATACACATGCTATCGTTATTTTGACCTGTAGATAGATTATGTAGACCCGAGCTAACATTATATCGACCTGTAGATAGATTATGTAGACCCGAGCTATCGTTTTATCGACCTATAGATAGATTATATTGACCCGAGCTAACATTATATCTACCTATAGATAGTTTAAATCGACCCGAGCTATCATTTTATAGAACTATAGATAGACTATATTGACCCGAGCTATCATTTTATAGACCTATAGATAGTATACTGGGGTATTATCCAATT
>JBAXVH010000239.1:0-2598 GCA_037129215.1 Bacteroidota bacterium
GTATACGCCATACCACCACCAATAATAATATCGGTAGCGCGCTCCAGTAAGTTTTCTATAATAAGAATCTTGTCTGAAACTTTAGCACCACCTATAATAGCACAGAAAGGTTTTTCTGCTTTATGCAATACTTTTTCAGCAGCTACTACTTCGCCTTCCATTACATAGCCGAAGAATCTTTTTTCTACAGGATAGAATTTAGCAATTACTGCAGTGCTGGCATGTGCTCTGTGAGCAGTACCAAATGCATCATTCACCCATACATCTCCTAATGTAGAAAGTTTTTCTGCAAATGCTTGATCACCTTTTTCTTCTTCTTTATAGAAACGAAGATTTTCAAGCAACAAAACTTCACCTGCTTTCAATGAAGCAGAAAGTTCTACTGCTGAAGCACCTATACAGTCATCAGCAAACTTTACAGTTGCTCCACCCAGCAATTCAGAAAGGTGTGCCACCACATGCTTCAAACTATATTTATCTTCAGGACCATCTTTAGGTCTACCTAAATGACTCATTAGTATTACACTTCCACCATCACCCAATATCTTTTTGATAGTAGGAATAGTTGCAGTCATCCTCGTATCGTCCGTAATAGCAAAGGTTTGTTTATCTAAAGGAACATTAAAATCTACTCTTATCAATGCCTTATGGCCATTGAAATTAAATTCAGAAAATTTACTCATAACATTATGTTTATATGAAATAAAAATGCCGGCACTAAGACCGGCATTTGAAGATATTTTTTATTTGCTGATCAAACCTGCAAAGTATTTAACCGTACGAACTAACTGAGATACGTAGCTCATTTCATTATCGTACCAGCTTACTACTTTCACTAATTGTTTGTCACCTACAGTGATAACTTTAGTTTGTGTAGCATCAAATAATGATCCGTAAGAAATACCGATTACATCAGAGCTAACAATTTCATCTTCAGTATAACCAAAGCTTTCATTGCTTGCCGCTTTCATTACAGCATTTACTTCTTCTGCAGTAGTTTTCTTAGCGCAGATAGCAGTCAATTCAGTTACAGAACCAGTAATTACAGGAACACGTTGTGCGCTACCATCCAGTTTACCTTTCAATTCTGGTAATACTAAACCAATTGCTTTTGCAGCTCCGGTAGAGTTAGGAACGATATTAGCAGCAGCAGCTCTTGCTCTTCTCAAATCACCTTTAGCATGTGGAGAATCCAGTGTATTCTGGTCATTAGTATAAGCGTGGATAGTAGTCATACTACCAGCTTCAATAGTAAATGCTTGGTTCAAAGCATGTGCCATAGGAGCTAAACAGTTAGTAGTACAAGATGCACCACTGATAACTGTTTCAGAACCATCCAGAATGCTATGGTTTACATTAAATACTACTGTTTTCATTTCACCAGTTGCAGGAGCAGAAATAACTACTCTCTTAGCACCAGCTTTAATGTGTAATTCAGCTTTTTCTTTATCAGTAAAGAATCCAGTTGATTCAATTACTACATCTACTCCATGCTCTCCCCAAGGAATTTGAGCAGGATCTCTTTGTGCATAAATCTTTACTTCATGTCCGTTAACTACTATTGAACTATCGGTAGAAGTAACTTCCTGATCAAAACGTCCTTGTGCACTATCATACTTTAATAAGTGTGCAAGCGTTTTAGGACTGGTAAGATCGTTGATAGCAACTACTTCAATTCCGTCCATGTTAAAAATCTGACGATATACTAAACGTCCGATTCTTCCAAAGCCATTAATGGCAACTTTTACTGTACTCATATTATTTTTATTTTTTGTAACCTTTTTTAAAATCAGCAGCGAAAGTACACTATTAGTTTAGAATAAAACTGACATTTATCTGCTTAACACATGCTATATGTCATATTTACGTCTAATAATGTGTATTTTGTACGCAAAGATATAATTAATTTAATAAATCATTAATCTAAGTCATACTTTATTTAACATCTAATATCTTCGCCGCTCATGAATTTCTTACAAAATATATCATTAAAAGACTTCAATACTTTCGGAATCGATGTTACTGCAAGGCAATTTATTACTTGTACCAGCATCCATGATTTACCCGAAATGCTGTCTATTAATAAAGATACTCCACTATTAATCCTCGGTGGTGGTAGCAATATGCTCTTCACTAAAGATTTCAATGGTACCGTTATTAAAAATGAAATTAAAGGAATCAGTATTGTAAAACAGGATGATCAGCATATATATATAAAGGCAGGCGGTGGCGAAGTATGGCAGGATTTTGTTTCCTATTGTGTAGATCATAATTATGGCGGTATCGAAAACCTGAGTCTTATTCCGGGTACCGTTGGCGCCTCTCCTATCCAGAATATTGGTGCTTATGGAGTAGAAATCAAAGATACTTTCCACGAACTTACAGCCTATCATATAGAAGATAAGAAACTGATAACTTTCAATAAGGAAGAATGCAAGTTCGGTTATCGCGATAGTATCTTTAAGAATGAATATAAAAATAAACTGTTCATTCTCGATGTTACTTTCCGTTTAGATAAGCAGCCTGTTTTCAAAACTTCCTATGGCGATATAGAAGCAAAGATTAAAGAACATCATATCGAAGTATTGACGGTAAAAG
>JBAXVH010000024.1:0-10690 GCA_037129215.1 Bacteroidota bacterium
CCAACGAGATGTCAAATTATTTATTAACTACTTACACACTTTTTTAGACAGTACCCAACGAGATATTTGAATATGCGCTGCTATAAACATTCGACCCATTCTGGGTCGGGGATATCCTTTTGATTATTATTGTCCATAGGTTTCACCTATGGCTATTATTGTTTAAACCTTTCAGGTTTCTTTCCATTAAGGATGTCTAATTTATCATTAGACATAAGATATTAGACGCCATGCATGGCGTAAGTACAATAAATGGATGTAATTTGTATTGCAAAACCGATAGAAGGGAAAATCCTTTTGTTGCGCCAAGCAAGATTTCCTACAATAAGGTTAGATCAGGCGCAGCAAAAGATTGGAATGATAGCGGGGGCCAAAGGCCTGCCCTAATCCAAGTAAAAAGTAACGAAATAAAAAGTAAAAAGAATACAGTTTTAATTAGCTAATTTGATAATGTGCTGATGTGCTAATGAATACTTCAAGTAATTAAGAATTAAAAATTAATAATTAAGAATTAATACTTGGAAGTATATTATTTTCAAATGTGGCTTTAGTTTGATAGCTTCTTTTTATACCTATTCTCTTAATCAATATTTTACTAATCGAAGAAGTTTATGCGGATGGTGTGATAGAACGATTTATCGGCATTGGAGATGGCAAGGTTGCTCTCCATTTCTTTGAAACTTTTTAAACCAAAGAGGCTGGCCATATTGCCTTTGTTCATACCTATTTCGAGATAGCCTGCAGAATTGAACCATGCAAGCTTCTCTCCTTCTGATACGGATGCATAGCTTTCGCTGATGGTATCGATAATATCGTTTCGCTTAATGATGATTTGAAACTGTCGTCCATTCCTTCTTTCTTCAAATACTTCCCGGGTAAGATTTACAACTACATTCTCATACTTATCGATGAAGATAATATGGGCCTCGAGCTTATTGGGATTATTGCTCTCGGGCAGGGGATTGAGCTGTAGTATATCTGTTGCTTTATTGCCCAATGACGATAATGATTCGCCCTCGGACAAACGGGTAAAAATCATTGCTACAGACTGGGTAATGCTCAACAAAGTTTTATCGGTATCTATAGGCATTTCGATAATATCGGTATTAGCATCTTTAATAATTAAAGGCAGGATACCATTGTCGGGGGAGGCAATATACCCATTGTTGTACTTTGCTATAAGAAAGCGTTTGGGGGTATGCTGATATAAATTGACCACCACCAGATGATAGGTAGCGGGGGGAAAATATGGATAGGCACTATTGCAGATATAAGCGGCCTGCATAAGATTCTTTGTAGATAACTGATGGGTAATATCTACTATATTATTAGCTGGATTGCAGGTAAGTAACTGTCCTTTGATGGCAGCTACTAAGAAATCGTTCTGACCTATATCGGAGGCGATAGTAATAACAGGCATAAGTGGGGATTGGGTAATTATTTGATAAGATTTCCATTGCTATAAAAAAACTTCCTTACGAGCTTATCGGCGAGGGATGGAAATAACTTATTGATCCATACGGTTTGCTTTCCCTGAGAAGTTAATACGAGTGTTCTTTTTCTTTTTTGAATGGCCTCATAAATATAGGCAGCACAGAGATCGGCGGGCATGAGTTTCTTTTCGTCGAGTGGACTTTCGCCCTGTGGTTGTCCGGCCTTGTTGAGTGCTACGTTTCTTATATTGGAAGCGGTAAATCCCGGACATACCCAAAGTACGTTTACGCCTGAATCGAGCAATTCTGTTCTGATGGCTTCCATCCAACCATTTAAGGCATATTTGGAAGCGGAGTAACCTGCTCGTCCTGGTAGACCACGATAGCCTGCTATAGAAGATATACTAACGATAGACCCTTTGCTTTTGAGAATGGCTGGCAATGCAAACTTGGTACAATATACAGCACCCCAGAAGTTGGTATCCATTAAGCGCCTCATGGTATCGAAGGAAACTGCTTTGAATTCTGCCCGCATGGAGAGCCCGGCATTATTGATTAATAAATCGATGGTCTGATACTGGCTTAATACGGTATTGATAAAACTTAAACAATCCTGCTCTACACTTACATCGGCAGAATGGGTTAATAAAAGCTTGCCGGTATTGCTTTTTTGCAGCTGATACAATTTATCAGAATTTCTTCCGCAGGTAGCTACTTTAGCTCCTTTGGATAAAAACAAATCGACTAAAGCTCTTCCTATACCCTCTGAACCTCCTGTAATTACTACTACTTTATTGTTGAAGTCTATCATAAAAGCCTGATTTAGGTGCAAAAGTATTACTATAAATAAGAAGAAAAGTATGTTTGAAAAATAAGCTTATAAAATAAATAAAATAAAATATTTGGCTGTGAACACAATTCTCCTATTTTTGCACTCCCAAAAACGAAGAACTACTTGTTTAAGCGGTTCGAGTTTATAAGGATGATTTGGTAGCTCAGTTGGTAGAGCATAACACTTTTAATGTTGGGGTCCTGGGTTCGAGTCCCAGCCAGATCACCACTTCGAAAGAAGTAAATTGGGAAGTAGCGCAGGCCGGTTAGCGCACCTGGTTTGGGACCAGGGGGTCGCAGGTTCGAATCCTGTCTTCCCAACAAAGAGGAACAAGAAATTGTTCCTCTTTTTGTTTTGGGGGAATACTACTGGGGAGACAGGAGTTAGGAGGAAGGAGATAGGAGAATACAAATTTGAAAATTTGAAAATGAAATACAAGGGAGGTGAATACAAATTATGAATTAATAATTATGAATTATGAATTGAATATAGGGATGGGGAGTACAAATTTTTGATGATTTTAAAAATGAGTTCTTTTATAATTTCAGCCTTTGGCTTAACTTACTACTTTCTACTTATTACCTACAACTTATCACTTATTACCTAATACTTGCTACTTATTACTTACCACATATTAATTACAACCTATATAAACAAATAGGGAATAAAACTTGCGTTTCATTCCCTATTCTTATGACAGTATTGATCCTTTTGGGATACTATTTTCTACTTTATTATTTTACCAGTATCTTCTTTACTTCGGTACCTTCTACTCCCAATGCCTGTAAATAATATGTACCTGTAGGTAGTAATTTATTTTCCTGCAGCGTAACCTGGTTGTTTCCTCTTACACATTCTTTTCTTTGTTCCAATACTACTTTACCTGTAATATCGATAACACGGAATAAAATGAGTTTATTTTCTTTAAGCTGCAATTGTGTCTTAATTACTCCGTTAGTGGCAGGATTAGGAGATACGAGCCAGTTTTCGGTAATATCTCCTGCATTGATGCTTGCAGGTTTCATAATAACCGGAATTTGCTGGTAATCTTTATCCAATGCTTCTGTAGTAGTGATGGAGCTATTAATATCTAACTGCTCGTTTATACAATTACCTTTTTTCTCGAATACTAATTCCATAATTACGGAACCATCTTCTAAAGTTCTGATGTCGTTGTTAGGATCGTTCCACAAGAAAGTAACTTTACCTTCTTCTGCATGATTAGTACCCATTTCGATGTTTAATACATTATTACTTACCCCTTTCCATTTTAATGCATCGGCATTAAAAGAAAGTGTAAACTGCATACCCATCATTTCTTTAAAGTTGCTAATCTTTACCGGTACTCTAACAAGATTGCCTGTACTTGCTCTTATTGGATCGTAAGTAAGTACAACTGCATTGGTTGTATTGTTATTAGCACGGAGAAGTGCATTGTTCCAATCCCAGTTTACATCTCCTAATTTCATACCAATAATTGTTTTAGTGGTAGTGCTAATACTTAATCCATCTGCATTTATACTATCTCTGTAAGGGAAAGGACTTGCAGGAATAGCAAAAGTGTAAGAACTGTCGGCAAAAGCCCAGAGGCGGTTTTGCTTAGTAGTAGAATTGGTAAAAGTGGTATCAATACCGAGGATTAAACGCTTCATATAAACGATATCCAAGGCACTTACTTTACCATCACCATTTACATCAGCAGCAATGATTTTATAAGGGCTACTTAAAATAGCTTTACTAAGAATATGACTTTGAACCAAGGCAATATCCAAAGTAGTAACTCCATTTGTTTTATTTACATCATTATTCTTATACGCTTTTATAGTATTGGTAGAATTTGCAAGTACAGAGAAATTATAATTACCACTAAAAGTAGAAGCTGATCCATTCAGAGAAACCGTAACACCATTTATTGATTTAAAAGCAGTAGTACCTGGAGCAACTATATTTCCGCCTACATTTATATTGCTTACCAGATTTACTGGTGCAGAAGTAAATACATAATATTCACCCGGTGCTAAAGTAAACTGATAGGTATAATTTGATACATTGATGGTATTGTAATTGGTAGTTGATCCTACATAATAGTACCATGTACCATTTGAAGGGAAACCAATACCAGTAGTTTGTTGAGCAACATCGAAGTTTGCAAAAGTTACAACACTTAAGTTAGCATCATAAAGCTTCATTTGTTTTACTAAACCAGTAAGGTTATAATTACCAGCAATTACGCCTGTAGTAAATGTAGACTTGTAGTTAGGAGAAGTTCTAAGCTTCATTAATTTGGCGTATACATCGTGTAAAGCTTTTCTGTTAGCATTCTGCATATAATTCCACATTGGAGGCTTAGGATCTGTATTACAAGACCCAGCAACAGTTGTGCCATTAGAACAATGATGAAGAGAAGTATCGAAACCAAGTTCACCAAATTCCCATATCATTTTAGGACCAGGAGCCATTAATAACATTGCTGCAGCTGCAGCATCTCTTTGAAGACCTGTAGCTAAGTTCTTAGCACTGTAACCATTGTAGCTGTTACCATTTGTTTGATTTAAGTATTGTAATCTTTCCTGATCGTGGCTTTCGGCATACGTAACGAGGTAAGGATTGTTCCAGCCTCTGTTGGCAGCAATACCGCCCGATAAATCCCAGTTAGAATTCCAACCCATGGTGCATTGCTCATACTGTGAACTCATGTTACCCCAAGGCATCATACCATAATTAGCCAGTACTGTTTCTTCACTATTATCTGCAAAGTGTTCGAGGATACAGAAAGAGTATGGAGATATGCTCTGCATTTTATCATAAATTCTCTTCCAGGTATCTACTCTCCCCTGATCGTAAGCAGCCCATGCAGAAATATTACCAATAGTATTTGTCTGGGTAAATCCTTTTGAAAGATCCCATCTGAATCCATCAACATGATAATTGGTTAACCAATGGTTTATTACCCTATCTACAAAGTCTTTTGTGGCCTGACTCTGATGATTGAACTGATAGCCTACGTTAAAATCGTGGGTAGGCGTAACATTGAACCAGGGACTATTGGAAGCAGGTGTTGCAGCAGTGGAATTGAAATACATCTGCACCATTGGATTACTACCCCATGAATGGTTCATTACTAAATCCTGAATTACTGCGATACCATTTTTATGGCATTCATCAATAAATGCTTTCAATGCCAGTTCGGTACCATATGCTTTATCCGGAGCAAAATAGAAGGAAGGATTGTAACCCCAGCTATTATTACCATCAAATTCATTGAAAGGCATTAATTCGATTGCATTAATTCCTAAGCCCTTTAAATAAGTAAGTGTATCCTTTAAAGTTTGCCAGTTAGCATTTGCTGTATCCAGAAAATCTCTTACCAGTAATTCATATATAACGAGGTTTCTTTTATCAGGACGGTTAAAGGTTGCTATGTTCCAGTTGTACTTAGGTTTAGCAGTTTGTAAAACACTTACAATACCTGTAGTGTAAGCAGTAGGATAAGGTTTTAAATTAGGGTAAGTATTGGCATATATATATTTATCGTTCCAAGGATCCAGTACTTTTTCGCAGTTATAGTCTGCTACTTTTAGCGTACCATCGATAAGGTATTGATAACCATATTCTACACCTGGTGTTAAGCCAGTAATTCTTATCCAGAAGCGATTACCATCTGGCGTTTTATTCATCTGATATTTGGCAAGCTGTTTATAGTTGTTGGTAAAATCGCCAACAATAAAACAGTTGCTTTTATTAGGAGCATAAAGCACCATCACAACAGATGTATCGCCTGCTTCGTAATTGATACCATCTGAAGTACCTGCAGGAAGAGCTGCAACAGTATTTGGAGCAACTACCACAAAGTTGAACGTATCACTTGATATTTTAGTGCCAAAAGTGTCAGTAACTATTATCTGTTGGTTTCCAGCAACTGTAATTGTAGGATTAGCTGTAAGAGTATAGCCATTAACAGAAGATCTTGCAACCTGACTACCATTATAATATATAGTCATTTTGCTGGACTTATTTGCCCACGCAGTTATAGGCAAAGCATCACCCACCGCCTTTGTCATAGTTTCGGGTAGGGGATTATACATTGGTTGAGTCATTGGAACTGTAATGCGTGTATGTAGGTTTGTTGTATCATAAACATTTACATACATATCGCTTCCATCAGCATTACGTTGAACAGTTGTTCCAGCACCATTACGAAATAAAATTGCTACTTTAAGGATTATTTCAGTTGGATCTGTAATGCCAAAATAATTTCTCATAGTAGTTCCTGAAATTGTCAGCGCCCATTTATTAGTGCCTGATGGATCAGCCTTTACAGCCCCTGTAGCAGGATAAACAGTAGCCCATTTTGTATTTACATGCTTCCAGTCTGATGAAGATGTACTTTTATTGGTAATAACACCCATATGTACGTATACATCTGTAGTAGGTGTATAAGCCAACAAAGCTTTATTGCCATAATTTGCATCCAAGGTAATAGACCAAAACAATACTGAATCGGACAAAAACGGAGCAGTTCCATTACTACCAATAAGCAACTGAGCTTTTGCACTTACCATTGCAACCATGGCCAAAAGTGTGAGTATTTTTTTCATCGTACAATCGTTTAATTTTTATAATTTTCTGATTTAATAATTTTCAATCGGACACAAAGATGTGTATTTTATACACATAAGATACATTTTTAGAAAAAATGTTGCCTATAATTCAAATTTTTAAAGCCCTGATTCTACCTGAATAAATAGTTTTCTTTTTTACGCTAAAATTGTTAGTGATTTTTCAATGATTTTAACGCACTCATTTATCTGTTCTTCCGTAATAATCAAAGGAGGAGCAAAACGAATTTTATCACCATGAGTAGGTTTTGCCAACAAACCATTATTTCTCATCTCCAGACATAGTTGCCATGCAGCATCTGGATTTGGATGGGTAATAACAATTGCATTCAGCAATCCTTTTCCTCTTACTGTTTTGATTATTGGACTCTTAATTTCGCTAAGACCTTTGCGCAATAATATACCCATTGCTTCTGCATTCTCTGCCATCTTCTCGTCTTTAAGCACCTGTAAAGATTTCATTGCAACAGCACAGGCCAATGGGTTTCCACCATAAGTACTACCATGTTCGCCTGGTTTAATGTTCATCATTATTTCATCATCGCAAAGAACAGCGGATACAGGCATAGTACCGCCACTTAATGCTTTACCCAAAATAAGAATATCAGGACGGGCATCTTCGTGATCGCAGGCAAGCATCTTTCCTGTTCTGCAAAGACCAGTCTGAATTTCATCGGCAATAAAAAGGACATTATATTTCTTACAAAGTTCTTTCACTTTTTTTAAGTATCCATCATCAGGAACTAATACACCTGCTTCACCCTGTATAGGTTCTACCATAAAAGCTGCCACATTAGGGTTCTTTAAAGAAGTTTCTAAGGCTTCTACGTTGTTATAAGGTACAATCTCGAACCCTGGCATAAAAGGACCAAATTTGGAATAACTGGAAGGATCTGTAGAAGAAGAAATTGCTGCCAGAGTTCTTCCCCAGAAGTTGCCTTCTGCAAATAGAATAACTGCTTTATTTTCTTCCACCATCTTCTTAGAATAAGCCCATCTTCTGGCAAGTTTAATAGCAGTTTCACCCGCTTCGACACCCGTATTCATAGGTAATACTTTATCGTACCCAAAGTATTCTGTGATATACTTTTCGTATTCGCCTAAAAGATTATTATGAAAAGCTCTGGAAGTAAGTGTTAGTTTTTTTGACTGGGCAATAAAAGCATCCATAATAGCAGGATGACAGTGGCCCTGATTTACGGCAGAATAACCGCTTAGAAAATCGTAGTATCTTTTGCCATCAACATCATATAAAAACACCCCTTCTCCCCTTTCGAGTACTACAGGTAATGGATGATAATTATGCGCGCCGAACTGATCTTCTAAATTAATATAATAGGCAGACTTGCTGCTTAAAGCATCTATAGTCATAAGTGAAAATTAAAAATTAAAAAGTGAAAATTAAAAACAATAATACCTGGAAATAAAATATTAGCCCTCAAGGGGATGATCCAAGAAATCGAGATTATTGTTTAGAAAGCGCATATCGTTTTTATTGTAGTACTGCAAAGTAAAGGAGAACGTTGAATTAAAAGTTAATAATTGGAAATTAATAATTGAATTGAACAACTGATGAAGATAGCATATAGGGTAAAGTTGTTTAGCGTGTATGCTCCATTCATCTAACTAATACAGGGTACAAAAAAGCCCCGGTTCTTTTGAAACCGGGGCCTTGAATATTATCTATAAGAATTATTTCTTTTCAAACAATTGAGTCTGAGCAGAACCATCATTAGCAGTAACAGTGATAGTATAACTACCCGGTTTTAAATTGCTAACATTAAGTTTAACCAGGTTATCTCCAGCAAAAATATCAAAGCTGGTAGATAGAACCGTTTTACCAGTCATATCGGTAATTACTGATTTTGCTTTTAAAGCAACAGGAGCAGTAATACCAAGCGTCATAGAAGACTGAACTGGGTTAGGATAAACTGAAGCAACCTCGAAAGTAGATTTTTCTTTAACTACAACGATCTCCGATAAAGATGATTTACCATTTTTATCTAATTGATTCAGTCTGTAGTAGTTAGTTCCTTTCAAAGCAGCATTATCTGTAAAGCTATAGTTTAAAGCAGTATTGCTATTACCATTTACAGCTTTAGATTCTACTAAACTTAATTTAGTAAACTTAACACCATCAGCACTTCTTAATACTTCAAAGCCTGCATTATTTGCTTCTGTAGAAGTAGTCCATCTAAGAAGATTAGCAGTAGCACTAACCTTAGAACCGCTGAATTTCAAAATAGAAACTGGTAATGATGCAGAATCAAACTGAACACCAACCTGTAATTTAACGAACGATAAATTACTTTTACCAAGATCAAGGAAACCACCTAAACCAGAAGTTTGTACATAGAAAGTTCCTAATCTTAAAGGAGTTTCATTCTCGTATCCTAATCTGAATGAAATAGTATCAGGTTGAGAAACTACTACAAAGAAATCACCTGTTACAGGTTGGCTTGGACTAACAGGAATACTTACCATACCAGGAGTAGAGTTGAAAGTAGATGAAGTCCAGATGATATTTCCCGGAGCACCTGTACCAGTGTTTACATCTGTACCAGTTGCATCCCAGATACCTACTGTATAAGGTTGAGAACCATTAGCAGTATCTGCAAAATTCAATAAAATATTATTTACATTATGTGCATTTGGATTTTTAATCAATGAAGCAAAATCAGAAATGCTTGCCTGACCAAAACCACCTGTAGGAGTAGCTGTAGATTGATAACTTATAGTACCAGCAGTTACATGTTGTACTGCAGTAGCTGAGTTGTTTGAATTATCATCATCAGAAGGAATCGTAACAGAGAAATTATTTACACCAGTTGCAGTAGGGGTAAATGTTGCAAAAGTTAAATAAACAGATTTACCAGAAGCAAGAGAAGGGATAGTTTGTACATCGCTAAAAGTATTTGCACCTGTTACATTTAAATTAACCGCTAAGTTAGAAATTGTACCTGTGCCTGCATTGGTAATAGTTGCACTTACACTCTGCGGATCGGCAGCAGTTGCTACCACAGCAGTTGTGTAAGCTTTGGTTACACCTGCATCGTTAGCCAAAGGAGTAACTGGTGTGAAAATATAGTACTGTCCAGTATTTGGTCTACCTAATACATCTGATTCAGATACTTTACTAATAGTAGCACTATTGGTAGAATCAGACACAGAAATAAAAGTACCAAGACCACGAACAGCTGCAGTTAAACCAATAGAAGCTTTGTTAGGAGAGGTTCCAGAACTGATAATAGAACCAGCTTCTCTGTTGTAAATAAATTGAATAACATTAGATGTTTCAAATATCTTCAATTGGATAGAAATTGAACCAGCTGTAGCACCAGCATCCCAGCCTGCATTATGCCACTGGATGGTAAACACTCTGTTAGGAGTAGTACCAGTAGTGATATAAGATACCCCTTGTGTTGCAGTTGCTTTAGCAGCAGTAAAAATCAAATCGCCCCAGAAAGGTGCAATAATTGGTCTTTGAGCTGTATCTTCTGCCAGATTACCAGTAAGATCACCACCAGAATAATAGGTAGGTGCAGTAGTTGAGGTATTGGTAGCAAATGCTTTTCCTAAAGAAACAAACCCATTAGAACAGATATTTACTTTAGTATAAGTTGCTCCATTATACGTAAATGTAAATGGTATAGTAATTGCATTTAAATATCCGTCATCGTATGCTGCAGATGCAACACCTGATCCAGTTGACAATGCTTTTAAAGTAATGTAAGTACCTGTAATTGGTGTGTAGGTACCTGTAGAATCTTTAAATGAATAAAAGATTTGTGCATTCAGTGTAAACA
>JBAXVH010000240.1:0-2594 GCA_037129215.1 Bacteroidota bacterium
AAGAAACCCTGGGCGACTGGCCACTGGGTGGTGGTAATAATCCTGCTAATGCTGGCCAGAGCATACTGGAAGGAAAGGTAGATGACGATGATAAAGAGAATAAAACCGGTCTGCTGATATTTAATATGATTAGAAGATAGCCCTTCCATCAATATTTTAATACTCTTCCTGATTCTTTGATACCACTTAACACTTCATTTTAGATATAAAATGTTAAGGATAATATTTACGTAACATTCAGGTAACATTAAGTTAACATTGGAGCTGAATCTTTGCGCCCAAATCAAAAAAGACAGACAATGTTAAAACAGTTTACATTATTTTTAGTCAGTATCCTACTGCTATCAGTCTCTACACTGAGAGCACAAGAAACCTCTGCAACGCTTAGTGGGAGCGTGTACGACAACAAAGGAGCGACCGTTAATGGTGCTTCGATAGTAGTAAAACACGAACCAACTGGTGCGGTTTCTTCTACACAGTCCAACAAGAAAGGTATATATACTATACCGAATCTTAAATCGGGTGGACCTTACACTATTAAGATCAGTTTCGTAGGATTTAAAGAAGAAGTATTGAATGATATTCAATTAAATCTTGGTACAAACCCGGATTTAAATATCAATTTAGTTCCTGCTTCTACTGAATTAAAAGAAGTAGTTATAGCATCTTCTAAAAATAGAATACCTGCAGGAAGTTTAACTGTTGGTACAAAGCAATTAAATACTTTACCGTCCTTAAGCAGAAGCTTAAATGACTTTACCCGTTTAACTCCTCAATCGAACAATAACTCCTTTGCTGGAAGCAATTTCCGTTACAACAACTTTACTTTAGATGGTGCTATTAATAATGATGCAATTGGATTTAGTAATTCATTTGGTGGTGTAAGTGGTGGTGGCCAGTCTGGTACTGCAGGTGCTGGTACTCGTACAAGTCCTTACAGCATTGAATCGGTTCAGGAAGTACAAGTTCAAATAGCTCCTTACGATGTTAAGTTAGGAAACTTTACCGGAGGTTCTGTAAATGCTGTAACCAAGAGTGGTACCAATGAAATACATGGTTCTGTTTATGGTTTTGGTCGTACAAGTTTCTTAATGGGAAAAAGCCCGGATAGCTTAAAAAGTTCTATAGATTCTAAGTTCTATGAGTATCAGACAGGATTTGCAATTGGTGGTCCAATCATTAAAAATAAAGCATTCTTCTTTATTAATGCAGAAGAAACACGTAGACAAGAACCTACTTTCTACAATGCCGGTGATCCTGGTGCAGCAATTACTCTGGCACAAGCTAAGGCAGTAGTTGATACTTTTAATGCAAGAGGATATTTTAATCCAGGTTCTTACGATAAAACGTATATCAATACAAGTTCTGATAAAATTTTAGCTCGTTTTGATTATAAACTGAATGACAAAAACAGTTTAATGATTCGTGCTTTATATACACATGGCTGGGGAAACAACCTGGAGCGTACTTCTTCTAACTTCCAGTTTTCTTCTACCGATTATACCCAACATACTAAAAACGTGAATGTTGTTGCTGAATTGAAATCCAAGATCAACAACAGCATGAACAATCAGTTGATTGTAAGTTATATTAATGTACATGAATACAGAGATTTCCCTCATGCTACTAATGCTGCTGGAAATAATCAGCCATACTCTGCCAGTTCTTTTGTAGATATAGGCAATGGTGCATGGTGGTTAGGTACCTGGAGAGAAGCTTCTATTTATAATATGAAGCAAACTACTCTTGAAGTTTCAGACAATTTTACCTGGAATAAAGGTATCAACAAATTTACTTTTGGTACACACAACGAATTCTACACACTTAATTATGGTTTCTTAAATTCATGGAATGGTAGATGGGAATATGCAAGTGGATGGAATGCATTTCTTGCAAACAAACCTTCCCGTGTACGTGCTACTTACAGCAACAGTATTACCGACAGAGATGCTTTATACGACAACACTCCTGGAGATAGTTACAGTGTAAATCTTTTAAGTGCTTATGCTCAGGATGAAATTTCTGTAACTAAGAACTTTAAAGTAACACCAGGAATCAGAGTTGATTATTCTGCATTAGGAAATAATTTCCCTACTGATCCAGCATTAGCTTCTATCAATACTTATGGTTATACTAATCCTAATCCAACATTTTCTCATACTGCTTTCAGTGATTTAAACAACAAGTGGTTAGGTTCTGCTGATATCTCTCCACGTTTAGGTTTTCATTGGGATGTACAAGGAGATAATTCCTTTGTAATCCGTGGTGGATCGGGTGTATTTGTTGGTCGTATGCCATTTGCATGGTTAGGATATGCTGCTACTCTTTCTGGAACTAACTATGGTAACATAGATATTAAAAATCCTGGTGTAGTTTCATTATCAAGTGATCCTACACAAACTAAAGCTGCTTTACCTGCTTCTGCAACTTCGAAACATGAAGTAGATATAGTTGATAATAACTTTAAATTACCACGTATTTTACGTTCTAATCTTGCATTTGATTTCCGTTTACCTAAAGGATACAAAATCACTGCAGATGTATTGTATTCTCAAACTTTATATGATGTAGCTTTCCAACAAATTGCTGTTAAG
>JBAXVH010000241.1:0-2577 GCA_037129215.1 Bacteroidota bacterium
GTTCAGATAAGCCTTCTTTTCCTTGCCTAAATATTTTACATATTGCGAGTAGGTGTGAATGCTATCGGCATCGTTGATATGAATGTTACCAAAGGCTTCCATAATATTGCTCTTCTGATTCAGCACAATACTATCTGCATTAAAATGGGTTTTACCCTGATTTACTTTCGCATTACCTACCAGCGAAATAAACTTACCGGTAGTATCGCCAAGATCCTGGAAATTGTATCTCTCCGATTGTATGATATTAATAATCTTACCTACACTAAGCGTATCCTTAATAGGTTGCTGCGCATGCAGCATTGTACCGCTAAGTATAACCAGTAAAATTATCAGTAAAATACGACTCATGTAGTTGTTTAGTAAACGTAGAATTAATAATTATTAATTCTTAATTATTAATTCTTAATTGGTTCTTGCCGTGTCGGAAGCGGGCTTAGTAATAGGCCCTGTTTTATCTTTCTTACCAAACACCGAAATGTTTACATAACGTTTAGGATGAATTCTAAGATCATCCATCAATGTATTGGCACTTCTTACGGTACTATTCAGGTTGTTATACAATGCCTTGTCGTTCATCAACATACCCAGAGAGCCTTTATCAGAATTCACCTTGGTTAGTAATTCATTCATCTGATCTAAGGAAGTTTTAAGTCTGTTAACAGCCCCATTTACATCTGCGTCAGAAAAATGTTGTGTAGTAGTTTCTACATGGGTAAGTATGCTATTGACTTTATTGTTGTTATCAGCAAGATTTTTAGTAACACTATTAATGTTGTTTACGGTACCGGTAAGTGAGCCATGTTCTTTA
Source organism: Bacteroidota bacterium (assembly GCA_037129215.1). Taxonomy (GTDB): domain Bacteria; phylum Bacteroidota; class Bacteroidia; order Chitinophagales; family Chitinophagaceae; genus CANFLJ01. The sequence continues at coordinate 812 of JBAXVH010000241.1, forward strand.
TCCAGCATCATATTTAAGGCAGCTGTGGCACTGGCAATATTTTTAGTAGCACTATCCATATTTGCCATCATCTGTGCAATGTTTCCTTTAACCCTTGCATCGAAAATGGAGTTGATATTGAGTAATACGGTATCCAGATTACTCATAGTCTTTTTTAACTGCGAGGTAATAGGATCTATTTTACTGGTAATGTCGCCAATCAGTCCTACCGATTGTACACTTTCAATAGTATCTCCTGATTCAAGGAATTTACTGGAATTTCCAAGGATGATTTCAATACTTGGAGTACCGAGGATACTACTTTTTACAGTAGCAGTAGAGTTGTCGGGTATCTGATATTTTCCTTTAAGTTTAATAGTAATAACAATGCTTTTTAAAGAAGCATCTTCGTTTTCTATATCGTATACATTTCCTACCTGAAACCCATTGATATACACAGGATTGGAAACCATTAAACTCTTGGCATCGGAATATTTGGTATACAAAAAGTTGCCAGTCTTCATTACGCTTCTTCCTCTTAAAAAGTTGTATCCAAAAATTAAAAGTGCAATTGATACCACCGCTAAGGTTCCAACTTTTGCTTCATTAGAGATTTTCATTTGGCAAATCTATTAAATTGATTATTCTATTGTTCAATGATGTTGTTAAATTACCGCTACTTACAATAATTTCTTCCAGTTAAAGCGGTTATGCAAGCTGAGTTAGAAAGCTAAGGGTATCTACACCATCGGCATATTGAAACAAAGTAGGCTTCTGCGCTTCGCCAAAAGGTACAAAACCTTTTCCTACAATGCATTGAATATCTTCGTTGTTCTTTAATGAATCTATCAGATTTTGTTTATGTTCATAAAAGGAATAATGCACCTGACTAACAGGGGAGAACACTGATGCATTTTCGGTAAGTATAATTGAATCATTATTCATATAATATTTACTGTTCATAATGAGTAAAGCCAGATGATAGTCGAAGTTGTTTCTGTATTTATGATAGTCCATCAGGTAAGCATACTTTTTTAAGGCAGTCATTACCGGTATAAAATCGTACCCTTCGGGCACAAATAGTTTGGTAACGTTTCTGCATCCCAATCCAAAATACATTTGAATATCATCGGCCAGCATATCCAGTTCTTCAGGAGTTTCATCTCCATTCAGTATGGCTACAGAAGTTCTGTTCTTTCTGATAATATGCGGATACTTTGCAAAGTAATATTCAAAGTATCTGCTGCTGTTATTACTGCCAGTAGCTATAAATACATCGCAATCTTTAAGGATATCCTGAAACTCAAAATAAACAGCAGCTTCGGGATTAAACTCTATCAGTTTACTTACGAGATGTTTTATTAATAACTCGTCTTTTGAAGATAATTTTATAACAGATATGTTGCCACTGATAAACACAGAAAGCATATCGTGAAAGCCAACCAAAGGAATGTTTCCTGCCATTACTATACCCACTCTCTTAGGATTTGTTGCATTATTCAGCACAGGATAATGGCTTACCCACTCATTTAGTTTGTCTTTCTCCAGGAAATTTTCACAAATATTCTTAACGGATTGCTCGATGAACTCTGGAATAAACCAAGCGTTGATAAGGCTTGCACGGTCTTTCTGAGATTTCCAATGACTTTCGTCATGTGTTAAGTAATTTTTTAATAAATAAATCAATTCAATTCTCTTGCTTAAATCCATTTTTATATGTTTTTTCTTTTTACTTTTGTGCTGTTCAAAATCAAAAATAACAAATATGGCTATTAAAATCACAGAAG
>JBAXVH010000242.1:0-2573 GCA_037129215.1 Bacteroidota bacterium
AAAAAAGTAGCTTATTGTCAACATAAATGTTATTGCAAAAAAGAGAGGGGAGTATTTTACAATCGTTGCAATTCTGGCATCTTTTATATGCAGTTTATTAAAATAGATAATAGCACCAATGGCTCCCAAAGCAAAGTAGCCTCCTTTGCTCCATTCCAGTATCTTGATGAGCTTGTTTAAAAGGAAATAAAACATGTTACTGTCCTTAACTGCATTCAGAGGTGTGGTAGCAAATTCTGCAATAATTTGTAACAATAGGAGGGTGATACAGATACCTAAAACAGATTTTGTTTTTTTGATACAATGAGGCCAGAATAAATAGAACTGCTCTTCTACTCCTATCGACCAGGTTACATCTATATAAGGATTATGTGGCTGGAAAATAAAGAATACATAATTAGGTAAAAAAGCCAGGTACAGTAAGGACTTCTGCATAAAGAACGAGTGAATATTACCTCCTTCAAAATTACTTTCCATCACCAATGGAAGGATGAATTGTCCAAGTATAATCAGAAAGAAATATAGTGGCCATATTCTTAGTATTCTGTTGATATAAAATGAACGGATATGTATAGTTTTAGTAACTTGTTTTTGATTCAGCAGAATGTTAGTAATCAAAAATCCGCTTAGACAAAAGAATATGGTTAATCCAGTTACACCAAAGTTTACAAACCAATGCTCAAAAGGTTGAGTAATGATGGAAGGAAAAAATACTTCCTTAGAATATATATGATTAAGCACTACCAGCAAAGCTGCAATACCTCTTACAATCTGGAGGTTGGGGAAAAATGAGGTAGCTTTATCTTTAGCCATTATTCGCGGAATTATATTAGTGAAAGTCAAAGATAGCCGTATCTTATTAAATTGCTTTAGCAGGTACATGTAATTAAGGAACCGGATCGTATCCGCTGCCACCACCTGGTCTGCAACTGCTTATTCGTTTTAGTCCCAGCCATCCACCTTTTAGTATGCCATGTTTCTTCAGAGCTTCAATAGTATATTGCGAACAGGTAGGCGTGTACCGGCACTTAGGCCCCATCATAGGAGATATTACATACTGATAAAATTTTATCAGTAGTATAAATGGGTAGCTCAGTATAACGAGTAATATTTTCATGCTTATTAATGATTCAAAATTAAGCACCTTCAATTCATATCAAAAAGTATTTGCAGTTCCTCACGATCTCATGGTGTATCCTCACGCCTCACGATGTATTCTCACGCCTCACGATGTAATCAAAGTCGCGTAAATAAAAAAGGGCGGTTGAAAATCAACCGCCCCAGTAATTAAGACTTTAGAGAATATTAAGCTTTCGTTAGAGGCCTGATAGTGTTTCTAATCTTTCCCATTTAGACAGTGTTGCTGCCTCAGCCTGATGTAAAAATTCATCAGCTTGTTCTGGGTTCTTAGCTCTTATAACACTAAATCTTGTTTCGTGATCCATGAACTCTTTCAATTCAATTGAAGGCTTCTTAGAATCTATTACAAAGCGTTGTCCTCTTTCCTTTAATGGATTGTAATGGAACAATGGCCAGTAACCAGATTTAACCGCAGCGTCCTGCTCATGTGCTCCCTGACTCATTTCTATTCCATGTGCTATACAATGACTGTAAGCAATAATCAAAGATGGTCCAGGATATGCTTCCGCTTCCAGTAAGGTTCTGATAGTATGAGAATCATTCGCTCCCATTGCTATCTGAGCTACATAAGCTGTACCGTGCGCTATTGCTTGCATTGCAAGATCTTTTTTACCATTAATCTTACCGTTTACCGCAAACTTAGCACTCGCACCTAATGGAGTAGATTTAGATTTTTGTCCTCCAGTATTAGAATAAACTTCTGTATCCATTACCAGGATATTTACATTTACTCCTGCAGAAAGTACGTGATCCAATCCACCATAACCAATATCATAAGCCCAACCATCTCCACCTACAATCCACATGGATTTTTCGTTCAGGAAGTCGGCTATAGCATAAAGGTTTTTAGCTTCCGGTGTATCTATTTGTAATAGTTTTTCTTTAAGAGAAGCTATCGATAAATTCTTCGCTTTTATTTCTGCTTCATCTACTTCAGTAGCCTTAGTAATGCTATCAGCAAACTCTTCTCCAACAACTGGTTTAAGTTTGTTTAATAAAGCAATAGCAGACTCTCTTTTCTTATCGCTTGCAAGTTTAAGACCTAATCCAAACTCAGCATTATCTTCAAATAAAGAGTTACCCCAGGCTGGTCCTACACCCGCATTATTAGTAGTCCATGGAGTGGTAGGTAAGTTACCACCGAATATAGAAGAACAACCAGTAGCATTTGCAACTATCATTCTTTCACCAAACAGTTGAGTCAACAGTTTCAGGTATGGAGTTTCACCACAACCAGAACATGCTCCAGAGAACTCGAATAATGGCTGGAAGAATTGAGATCCTTTTACAGTATTCTTGTTTACTCTTGTTCTATCAACTTCAGGAATAGATAAGAAGAAATCCCAGTTCTTTATTTCCTCATTCAGTATAGGTAATTTGTCCACCATGTTGATGGCTTTATGACCAGGATTAGTTTTACTTTCTATAGGGCA
>JBAXVH010000243.1:0-2569 GCA_037129215.1 Bacteroidota bacterium
GGTATAGATACAAGGGCTTTAGTTGCACATATTAGAAATAAAGGTGCCATGAATTGTCTTATTTCTTCGGAGATTACTGATCTGGATGAGGCAAGAAAAGTTTTGAATGATTGTCCTGATATGGCTGGCTTAGAACTTGCCGGTATAGTATCTACCAAAGAAGAATATGAACTGGGTGATCCTGCTTATCCAATAAAAGTATCTGTACTTGATTTTGGCGTTAAGCAAAATATATTAAAATGCATGACCGATAGAGGAATGCATCTTAGAGTGCATCCTGCTAAAACATCTTTTAAAAGATTACAGGAATTTAATCCAACAGGATATTTCCTGTCTAATGGTCCCGGCGATCCTGCTGCCATGCCTTATGCAGTAGAAACTATTAAAGAAATACTGGCTGAAAATAAACCTGTTTTTGGTATTTGTCTTGGTCATCAATTACTTGCCCTTGCAAATAATATAGCTACTTTTAAAATGCACCATGGTCATAGAGGATTGAACCATCCTGTAAGAAATCTGGTAACAGGTTTATGCGAGATTACTACACAGAATCATGGATTTGGAGTAGTACCCGAAGAAGTGAATAATCATCCTGAAATAGAAATTACCCACGTTAATCTGAACGATAATAGCATAGAAGGTATCAGGGTAAAAAACAAGCCTGCATTCTCGGTACAATATCACCCGGAAGCTACTCCTGGCCCACACGATTCAAGGTATCTTTTTGATGACTTTGCTAAGCTGATGAGTTAATACAAGGCAAAGAGGCAATAGGCAAGGAGGCAATAGTAATACATAGAATATTTACATATTTTTTTGTATTAGCGTTCAGCATTCTGCGTTTAGCTTTTTGCGTTTGTATTCTTTTCCCTTTTGATTTTTTACTTTTTACTTTGCAACATGCATTCACTTACTACAGATATTATTAAGGCTTTTACCGCCAATGCTAATGCAGAAATAGCTGCAGGTGCTAAGGCTTATCTGCGTAATCAATTTGAGTTTGTAGGAATTAAAACTCCACTCCGAAGAGCATTAAAGACTGCCATATTTAAACAACATTCTTTTGCTACCGAAGCTGATCTTATTAATTGTGCCAAAGAAATCTGGGAACTGCCTGAAAGAGAATATCAATACGTTGCAATTGAACTGGTAGCAAAGCATAAAAAGCTCTGGACAATAGATATCATCACTTTTTTCGAATACCTTATTACCTCTAAAAGCTGGTGGGATTCGGTGGATACTATTTTTACACTGCATCTTGGTCCTTATTTTAAATTGTACCCTCAACAGATAATACCCATCACAGGAAGGTGGAATACTACGGAGGATAACTTCTGGTTGCAACGTTGCAGTATCATGTTTCAGAAGTCCTACAAAAAGGATACAGATACCGTGTTGCTGTCGAAATATATACTGCACTGCAGCAAAAGCAAAGAGTTCTTTTTACAAAAAGCTATTGGGTGGTCGTTGAGAGAGTATGCTAAAACAAATCCTTTGTGGGTTAAGGAATTTGTAGAGAATCATGCGTTGGCACCCTTAAGTAAAAGAGAAGCGTTGAAGCATTTTTAATGGCATCCTTATCTGATTGTTTCTATTTTCTGAAACTTAAATGACAATCCTTTCCTTTTTCCTAACCATCGTCAGTATTTTACATACTCCCCACTAATAGTTTTGCATTCCAGTTAAATAATGCAATATGAACGTTTCAGTTGATTTACTAAATAAATACAATGTACAGGTACCTCGTTATACCAGTTACCCTACTGTTCCATTCTGGAAAGAAAATATATCGGTAGATCAATGGAAAGCAGCTTTTTCAAAACAGTTCTCTATTGTAAACAGTAAAACCGGTATTAGCTTATACCTGCATCTTCCTTTCTGCGAAAAACTTTGCACTTATTGTGGTTGCAATAAAAAGATTACTACCAATCATGATGTGGAAGAAGAATACATGAAGGCTATACTTACAGAGTGGAAACTGTACACTGCCATGATGACGGAGAAGCCTGTAATTGCCGAGCTGCACCTGGGTGGTGGTACGCCAACTTTCTTTTCTCCTGAAAATCTGCAAAAACTGTTACAGTCTATCTTCAACGAAGCTATTATTTCTGATAATCAGGAGTTTAGTTTTGAAGGACATCCCAATAATACGAGCAGGGAACATTTACAAACTTTATACAATCTCGGCTTTCGCAGAGTAAGCTATGGTGTACAGGATAACGATCCTAAGGTACAGTTTGTAATCAACAGAATACAGCCTTTCGAGAACTTGGTAAATGCAGTAGAAATGGCAAGAGAAATAGGCTATTCTTCTGTAAACTTCGACTTGATTTATGGTCTGCCTTTACAGACACTGGAAGGGATGGAAAAAACAATTAATCAATGCATTACTTTACGTCCCGACAGAATAGCTTTTTATAGCTATGCCCACGTTCCATGGACGAGTAGAGGACAAAGATTATTTGATGAAAAAGACTTACCTACCACCGATATAAAAATGAAGCTGTATTGCTTAGGTAAAGACCTGCTGATGCAAAATGGTTATCAAGACATTGGTATGGATCACTTT
>JBAXVH010000244.1:0-2562 GCA_037129215.1 Bacteroidota bacterium
CCTGCTGAGGTCCCTATTTTTAAAATTTCGAGTATTGCTTTTTCTTCTTCCTTCTGCAAGTTTGTTGCAAAGGCTTCTTTTTTGGACAGCATTTTCTGGGCTATTTCTACGAGGCTATTTATTTCAATTGAAAAGGTGTTTTTACTTTCCTTAATTGTTGCGGGTTCGAATTCTAATGCTCCCATTCCTCTGCTACCTATAAAGCAAAGCATTTCTACGGGGTTCATGCTATCCTGTGGTCTACCTTGCTGGGCTAACCACCTATTGATGAGCTGATTACCATATTTATCGGGCAGAACATCTGCTAATAAGCCTGGTAATCCTTTGAAGGTATCGTATTCAGTGTCTTTAGTTTTACGGAGTTCAGGAAATGCGAATACTTTTTTAGTTGAATTAACAGGCATTTTTAGTGGTGATAAATCCCAATTGAGCCTTTTGAATTTTGGTTCGTACTCAAAGCTGGCTATTCCTGTTTTTTCATCCCAGGCTACTGCTCCTACTAACTCTCCCCATATTTTAACTAATGCTGTATTCATTTTGATTGTTTTAACTGGACATTATTAAATCTTGCTACTGGCTCTTCTGCGTTTGTTCATCTCCATTTTGGCTAATGCTAACGGACTGATTGTTTGCTGGACCACAAAGGCTTCCATTAGCTGCAATTGATCGAGGACTCTTAATACCTGGATTAATGTTGCTAATGTTACGGTTTCGCCACGCTCTAATAAACTTAGCGTGGAACGGCTTATACCGGCATCTTTTGCCACTATGTCCTGTGTTTTGTTTTGCTCTATTCTATGGTGCTTAATAAAGGAACCTATTTGCTCTGCCAATGCTTTATCGCTCATAGCATTCCAGCTCCTGTATGATATATCGTTCATAAAGCTTCTTTTTGTGTGTTAGTGAATGATAACTCATGCAAAAGTAATACTTATTTGATTATAGGCAAATAATGTATGATAAATCATTCACAAAATGATTATTGTAGCTTTAATGAATGATATATCATTCAAAATACCCATCTTACAACACATAATTATTTTACAACAATCATTATTAATTACTCCATATTCCAAACTAATTTGAGTAGTCTTTTATGTACCAATTTGATTGTATTTATTAAATCATCTTCCTCTGGAAGCTCACCTATTACCAGATCTTTAAATGTAGTACGATAAGTTGTTTTTATTCTATTCCAAGTTTCTTCTGGGTTATTAAAGACAAGTGCTTTTGCTGGATGAATTTTAAGCCACTCATTGTTGTTCTTGAAACTTTTCACATCATCAGTACCAACAATGTTGAGTAAAGTATCAAATTCATCTGATTGGAGAAAAGTAGCTACTTCAATATTTAAAAGCATTTGGTGTATGTCGTAAATATGCCTTATTTTATTTGATAAATCCTCGTAAGGATTTTCAGTTTGAGAGAAGCGGACCAGGCTCATTATCTTTTCGCATAAGGTTCTTTCTTTACTTAATACTTTTACAGAAAATGGTTGCATTGCATATTGTTCGATCAGTGAAAATTGTTCTGTAGCTTTCATCATTTCTGCTATGTAACAAGTAATTTCAGACATTATAAATGGTTCGGAACTACCTAGCCAAGTTGCTTCAACAATTATTTCTTCTCTTATCTGACCAAAAGTACCTTGAAAGTTTTGCCTGGTATATTGATGTGCCGTTTTACGTATCATTCCTCTTTTATTGGTAATACCTTCTAGTGTTATCTCCGGCATAATAGTATTGACCGCATCAGTGATTTCCTTAAGCTTATTTTTTAATTGATTACTAGATTCTCCCCGATTGTTTAATACTACCATATCAACATCTTCTGAAAATCGTTGTATTAATTTATGACATTTAGATAGTGCTGTACCTCCTTTAAATACTGCTTCTTCGGCTATAGGGGAATGAAATATGGCATATAGGGCAACTGTTACCCAGTAATCTTTTTCAATATAAATTTCTTGTATCTTGAACCGTTGGGCAGTAGCTAATACCGCATCCTCAAAAAGTTGTTTATTGGTATGTAGATTCATAGCTATCTGATATTCCAGTTTTCAATGGTTGATAATTGGTCTTTTGTTATCCCGAATTCAAAAAAAGTCAAAGGATACAGATGAAGAAAGTTAACCTTTCCAACAGGAAAGCCTTTTTCTCCCCCCATTTTCACGCCTAAAAGAGAGCCTGCCGCAGCAACGTGGTACTCGTTTGCTTCCTCACAAAAATACTTCAGGGATGTGATACCCCTTTCAGCTTCCTGGATCTCATCAAAAATGATCAGTGTATTATCGGGCCGTATCTTAATTCCTGTTTCGATTTGGAGGGCTGTGATCAGTCTGCTTATATCAAAATCATCTTTAAAAATTGATTTCAGTGAATCAGAAGATTCGAAGTTGATGTAGGCCACCTGTTCATATTCTCTTCTGCCAAACTCTTTCATGAGCCAGGTTTTTCCCACCTGCCTGGCTCCCTGAATGATCAAAGGCTTTCTGTTCTTTGACTTTTTCCACTTCGACAATGCTGTTAATGCAAACCGTTCCATACCATTATTTTTCGCAAA
>JBAXVH010000245.1:0-2559 GCA_037129215.1 Bacteroidota bacterium
TTCAGGTACTTCTATGGCTGCACCTTCCGTTACAGGTTCTCTGTTTTTATTACAGGAATTGTACAGCAAAAAACATAACGGCAGGTTTATGAAATCAGCTTCTCTTAAAGGAGTGGCTATTCATACTGCAGATGAAGCAGGTAATGCTCCTGGTCCGGATTATCAGTTTGGCTGGGGTCTATTAAATGATAAAACATCTGCTGATTTTGTAGTTAATGCAAATAAGAGCGATACTATTATTGAGACTACTTTAAACAATGGTGATACCTTTAAATACAGCTTTGTAGCATCAGGTTTTGATAAAGTAAAAGCAACGCTTGTATGGACTGATGCACCTGCTGGAATTAATTATGCATATCGTTTAAATAATCCTGCTACTAAGCTGATTAATGATCTGGATGTAGTTATTGTTTCTAATAGTAAAACGTATCAGCCTTGGGTGCTGAATCCATCTTTGCCCTCTCAGGCTGCATACATGGGAAATAATAGTCTGGATAATGTAGAACGGGTAGATATTGATACCACCATTCAAGGGAATCTTTATACTGTTATTGTAACGCATAAAGGGATATTGCAAAGAGGTAGTCAGGCTTTTTCGCTGGTGCTGAGTGGTATTAATGGAGACAGCGCCTGTGTATCGAAACCATTGAGTACAGCGGGTTTAACGATTGATAGTGTATCTGTTACCAACTTGCATATTAAGAATAATAGTGGTTGTACCTCTTATACTGATAATAGATTAAAGGTTGCCAGCATTGAACCGCATCAGTCAGTTCCTTTTAATATCAGATTAGGTAATTGTGGAGGTTCTTTAGGTGCTAATGATGTAGTGAAAATATTTGTAGATTATAATCATAATGGAAGTTTTTCCGATCCGGGCGAACAGGTGGCCACCAGTACAGTTATAGTTAGTAATAATACTTTTTCAGGGTCTTTTACTACACCTTATTCTATGGCTATAGGTTCTAAGTTAACGATGCGTATAGTAGCTGTTGAAACAAATGATACATCCACTGTTCATCCATGTGGTTTGTATGGTAATGGAGAAACACAAGACATCAGTTTGCAGGTTGTTCCTCCTGCTAATGATGTTGCCGTTACAGATATTATTTCTCCTGCCGATTCATCTTGTAATGGTAGCACACTAATAGCTGCAGAAATTAAAAATAATGGCTCAGGTATTCTGAATAATATTCCTTTATCACTGGTGGTTAAAAACGGAAGTACTACAATTGCAATACAAAATGTAGTGTGTAAATCAATCGTTAATCCAGGCGATTTGTTTGTTTATACTTTCCCTGTTCCTGTTAGTCTTCTGGCTTCTGCTACTTATACAATTTCTGTTGTCAGTAATTTAGCTTCCGATCAGGATAGTACCAATAATAGTTACGCTAAAACTATTGTAACGGCTGTTCCTGTTGGGTTGCCGGAAGGTGTTGGTGAAATTTGTACTGCCAGCAACTATGCTATACTGCAGGTTGTAAATAGTAATTCCAATACTAATTATTACTGGTACAATTCTTCATTGAACGATGTACCTATTGCTACAGGCACTACTGCTAATTCAAGTAATATTACTGCCAATCATACTTATTATCTAACAACAGGAATTACTACACAGGGGATTGGTTTAAGTAGTAAAAATGTATTCCCTGGTGGAGGTGGTTATAGTCAGCTTGCTGGTAACAATAACTATTTCCGTTATTCATCCAACACTAATATTGTATTGCAATCTGCCAGGATTTATACGGGATATCCAGGTAAGATTACTATCAGTGCAGGTGATTTTTCGGGTAGTAATTTTATTGCTTCTGCTACAGTGTCTGTCAATGCTGCTGCAACACTTGCTTCACCGGTAAAAGGTACTTACATGCAGAACGATCCTGCTGATACCGGTGCTGTTTATGTGCTGAATCTTCCATTACATTCCGGCTCACATTATATTGTTATTTCTACCGATACAAATGCCACTGTGTTTACCAATAATAACGTTACTGGTAATCCTTATCCAATGGGTAATACGAATGCTATTGCTTTAGTGAATAACAGTGCTTCTTCTTATCAGAACAATTATCTGGGGTTGTATGCACTTAAATTAGCAACTGTAAATTGTCCTTCAGCAAAAGTTCCTGTAGTTGTAAATTCTGCTAAACCACTGGTTGTTACTCATGCTCATGATACCTTGTTTAGTAGTTATCCAAACAATAATCAGTGGTATCAGGATGGAAGTACCATTATGTTTGCTAATGATAATTATCTGGTTGTTACCGACTCTGCTATGTATTCAGTTAGTGCAACAGATTCAATGGGTTGCTCGCAAACTTCTGCTGGCTTTTTGTATGATCCTAAGGTATTATATCTTGATACTAGCAACCATATGTTAGATTCTATTTATGCATTCTCCCTAAATCCATCTCCGTTTATCAATAATACGCTGGGTATTAAGTTTACGCTGAAGGGTAAGAGTGACGTGAAAGTATATATTGTAAATGCTTTGGGACAACTTTGTTTATATAAAGAATACCCAGGATTCTCGGGCAACTTTAATCAGCAGTTATG
>JBAXVH010000246.1:0-2557 GCA_037129215.1 Bacteroidota bacterium
ATATTTCTTTTTTCAATGCTTTTCTCTGTTACTGCTCGTGCTCAGAAAAACATTTTAAAAGGGCAGATAACCGAACAGAAATCCAATTTACCCCTTAGCGGTGCTTCTGTTATTATTCCCGATTTACAATTATTTTGTGTAGCCGATTCCAATGGAAATTTCTCCATTAAATCCTTGCCTTCCGGTAATTATTTAGTACAGGTTAAATACACAGGCTATAAAACTATCACAAGGAATATACAGATAAGTGGAACTACCAATGTTAGTTTTACTATCTCTGAGCAGGCTATAGAAGAAAGTCCGGTAGTAATTACTGGTTCTTCCAAGGCATCGCAAATTAAACGTAATCCTGTACCCATAGTTTCCATCAGCAAAGAGTATTTAAATTCCAATCTAAGTACCAATGTTATTGATGCTATTTCGCACATTCCTGGGGTGAGCGCTATTTCTACCGGGCCAAATGTGTCCAAACCAGTAATTCGTGGGTTAGGCTACAGTAGAATTCTTACTTTATATGATGGCGTAAGGCAGGAAGGACAACAATGGGGTGATGAACATGGTATAGAAATAGATCAGTATGGGGTGGATAGGATAGAGGTTATAAAAGGGCCTGCAAGTCTTACTTACGGTTCCGATGCTTTGGCTGGAGTTGTAAATATGATTCCTACACCTGCTGCTGCTGAAGGTAAAACAATTAGTAATGCTATACTGGATTATCAGTCTAATAATGGTATGTACGGTGGTTCTTATATGATAGGAACAACTAAAAAAGGATTCGAGTTTATTGGCCGACTATCCTCTAAAATGGCTTCCAACTATCAGAATAATGTAGATGGGAGGGTTTTTGGAACTTCATTTAAAGAAAAAGATGTCACCCTTTCATTTGGAACGCATGGTAAATGGGGGTACTCTCATATTGGACTTTCTTTTTTTGAAGATATACAGGAAATACCTGATGGTAGCAGGGATTCTGCAACTGGAAAGTTCACCCAACAGATTACGGAAGTAGATACTTTTCGTCCTGTTGTATCCAACGATGCCTTAAAATCGTATTCTATTACGCCGCTTCATCAACTGGTGCAGCATTATAGAGTGTATATTGCCAACAACTTTAAAGTAGGAGCAGGGCATTTTATTGTAAACCTTGGCTATCAGAGTAGTGTAAGAAAAGAATTCAGTCATCCCGAGCCTCCTTATCAGGATGTTCCTGGCTTATATCTGCAATTAAATACCCTTAGTTACGATCTTAAATACCATTTTCATGAATCGAATGGCTGGAATGTTTCTGTTGGGTTAAATGGAATGTATCAGCAGAATACGGTCACCAATGGAACGGAATTTATTATTCCTTCTTACCAACAGTTTGATATTGGTCCTTTTGCAATGGCAAAGAAGACTTTTGGTAAACTGGATATTGCCGGAGGTATCCGTTATGATACCCGTTCCTTTAAAAATGAAGCGCTTTATTCAAAACCAAATGCTATTACTGGCTTCGATGGCCCGGTAGGAGGGATTGATACGGTAGGAGCTAACCACCTGTTTTATAATTATAGCCATGTATTCGAAGGACTTTCGGGCAGCATAGGCGCTACTTACAATTTTACGAATAAGTTAGCCGTTAAATTAAATATCTCCCGAGGATACCGTGCCCCCAATATTTCGGAGATATCTGCAAATGGTGTACATCCGGGAACGGGGATAGCCCAACAGGGTAACACAGCTTTTGAATCGGAATTCAGCCTGCAGGAAGATCTTGGATTGTCGTATATCACCAAGCATGCCGACTTTGAACTGAGTATTTTTCACAATAATATCTCCAATTATATCTATAATAAAAGATTGTTGAAATTCAATGAGTTAGGTGATTCACTTACTTTTTCAAACAATCAATATTTCCCAACATATAAGTTTCAACAGGGAGAAGCCGAACTATATGGGGGAGAGGTAAGTATTGATATTCATCCTATAAAATCGCTACACTTTGAAAACAGTGTTTCGGTAGTATATGCCCTTAATAAATCGATCAATAACACCCTGCATTCGGACAGTAGTAAATACCTTCCATTTATACCGCCTTTACACAGTATGTCAGAATTGCGGTTCGATTTTGCTGCTGCTAAACACCATCTTACAAATGGATACGTAAAGTTGCAAATGGCTTATTATGCTCAACAGGATAGAGTATATCTGGCTGATAATACCGAATCTGCAACAGCAGGATATACCTTGTTTAATCTGGGAATGGGTACTGGATTTACCAATAAAAAAGGAAAAACAGTAGCAACAGTTAGTATTATGGCCAATAATCTGTTTGATGTAGCCTATCGCGATCATCTTAGCCGCTTAAAATACTTTACCTACTCAGCTAATGATAAAAACCCTAATCATGGGCTATATAGCGAAGGAAGAAATATTGGATTGAGAGTGGAGATACCCATTATAAGAGGGTAGTCCATTTCTATTAATTATAAAGAGTCCTGAGTACTTGTGAATTCTCAGGACTCTTTAACCCACATTGCAGGTCATTTTCTTCAATTTGTTAAATATGAGGGGATAA
>JBAXVH010000247.1:0-2542 GCA_037129215.1 Bacteroidota bacterium
AATCAATTAACAAGTGCAGGTAGTATTGATATTTTTATATTAAAGTTTAATAATATTGGTTTACTTTTATGGTCAACTTATTATGGAGGGACTGGATATGATTATGGCAATGCTATTTGTGTGGATAGTCAGAATAATATTTATGTAACTGGATATACATATTCAACTAACTTCCCAATCCAACAATTAAGTGGAGCTTATTGGCAGCCATCTTTTTCAGGTAATTATGATGCTGTTATAATAAAGTTTAATAATTCGGGGGTTAGACAATGGGCTACTTATTTTGGTGGTAGTTCAGATGATGGTGCAACTACTGTACGAGTTGATCATCTTGGGAATATATATCTGGTTGGATATACCAAATCTACTGATTTCCCATTACTACAATTAAGTGGAGCTTATTGGCAACCAATAATTGGTGGCATGAACGATGTTTTTATTGTAAAATTTAATAGTCAATTCATACTTAAATGGTCAACCTATTATGGAGGGACCCATGAAGATTTATACTATTCGGGTTATTATTATTTTAATAGTAATTATACTGAAAATAATGTTTGTATTGATAATCAAAACAACTTAATAATAGTAGGGAGTGCAACTTCACCAAACTTTCCCGTGCAGCAATTAGCTGGAGCATATTGGCAGCCTACTAATAATGGGAGTAATAATGCTTTTATCTTAAAATTTAATAGTCTTGGAGTACGACAATGGGCTACGTACTATGGAGGAGGACAAACAGATGTAGCTTATTCCGTATGTACGGATAGCCAGGATAATATTTATGTAACAGGTAGTACAAGTTCTACAAATTTTCCAACTCAGCAATTAAGTGGAGCTTACTATCAAAGCACAAATGCTGGTCTTAATGATGCATTTATACTTAAGTTTAATAATTTGGGAGTAAGACAATGGGCAACTTATTATGGAGGTTCGCAATATGATAGAGGTTTTAGCGTATGTACTGATACAAGTGATAATTTAATTGTAACTGGTATAACAGCGAGTGCTAATTTCCCAACTCAATATTTAGCTGGTGAATATTGGATGCAAGCAAGTGGAGCAGATAATGCATTTATATTAAAATTTGATAAGTATGGGGTAAGGCAATGGGCTACTTGTTATGGGACATTAGTAGGAAGAAGTTTTTGTTTAGCTATAGCTGTTGATCGTAAGAATTCTATTTATTTAATAGGTGAAATAATTACCCCTAGTATTTTTATGTACACATTTGACCCTGGTAATGGTGCATATTATGAATCGCCACCCTATAATGCAACAGAAAATGGATTTATATTAAAAATACGTATGTGTCATAGTTTGCCGCCAATTTCGTTACAAGCTAATAAAAACACTTTTTGTATTAATGAAAATGGTATACTAACTTTAAGTGCAATTGGAGGTTCGGGAGACACCTTAAAATGGTATAAGAATGCGTGTGGTCAGACTTATGTAGGGAGTGATAGCCCATTAAATATACCTTCACCAACTCAAACAACAACCTATTATGCACGTTGGCAAACGGCATGCGATACCTCTATATGTGATAGTATTAAAATATATGTTACACCATTAGTTTACGCAACACTAAATCCTGTAATTTGTGAAGGAGATTTCTTTCATATAGGAACTCACAATTATACAACAGCAGGTATTTATAATGATACATTAGTATCAGTTGTTACATATTGTGATAGCATAGTTACGACTAATTTAACAGTTATACCATCTACTTATTCAACACAGAATCCTGTAATTTGCCAAGGAGCTTTGTTTCATTATTTGTCGCATACTTATAGTATAGCAGGAGTTTATAAAGATACGTTAGTTTCAACAGTTACCGGATGTGATAGTATAGTTACTACAAATTTAACTGTAAATCCAATACCAGTTATTAATCTTGGCAATGACACCATACTTTGTTATGGGCAAACACTTACTTTGAATGCAAGCTATCCTAATGCCACTTATCTTTGGCAAGATGGTTCAACAAATGCTACTTATACGGTTTCTCCACCATATATACCTTATATTTTTAGTGTGAAGGTTACTGTAAATAATTGCACTGGATATGATACGATAAGTCTTAATTATATTTCGGCACCAAATATAAATTTTGGTAAAGATACTATTTTATGTAATAATGCTAACTTTATTTTAGATGCCACTAATCCAAATGCTACTTATTTGTGGCAGGATAATTCTACAAATTCTATGTTTAATGTCACCCAAAGTGGAATCTATTCAGTGGCTATAACAACTGATGGGTGTATTTTTAAAGATACGATACAAGTTATAGTTAGCCCTCCATTGACTGTTAATTTAGGATCTGACACGTCAGTTTGTATTGGTAGTTTAGTAATTTTAGATCCAAGAAACTTAATTACTACTTATGAATGGCAGGATGGTTCATCAGGTTCAACTTATACAGTAAGCCAACAGGGTGTTTATTGGGTAAAAATAACTGATAGTTATGGTGAAAATGCTACTTCAAATAAAGTCACTGTTAATCCGCGTTCAACTAAAGCCATTGCTGCACTTA
>JBAXVH010000248.1:0-2527 GCA_037129215.1 Bacteroidota bacterium
GGAATATTAATCATAAAGATCAAAGGCCAGCTAAAATGTTCCATGATATAGCCACCCAGCGTAGGTCCTAAGGTAGGGCCTAATACCAGTCCCATACCAAATAATCCTGAAGCTATTGGACGGTCCTTTGTTTCGAAGGCATCAAACAGTATGGCCTGTGAGGTAGATAGCAGCGCACCACCACCTATCCCCTGCATAAATCGCCAGCCAATTATTTCAATCAGACTCGTCGATTGCCCACACATATATGAAGCAATCGTGAAGATAATCATGGAGGTAATGTAGTAGTTCTTTCTACCAAAATATTCCGCTAAAAAACCAGTGAGAGGAATGATAATTACATTGGCAATAGCATAGGAAGTTATTACCCAGCTAATGTCTTCAATGCTTACCCCAAGGCTTCCGCTCATGTCGCTCAGCGCTACGTTTACTATCGAGGTATCTATCAGTTCCATTACCGCAGCCGTAACTGTAGTAATAACAATAATAGCCCTCGCAAATCCTTTTGGAGTGGTTGTCATCAGGCTATATTATTTTATAGGAGCACTTACAAATACACTTAGTCCAGCGCGTAGTGCGTGTTTATATTGTTCTGCATTTTTAATCTTAATCTTTACCGGTACACGTTGCGTAACCTTTACAAAATTACCACTCGAATTATCCGGTGGAAGCATAGCAAACTTTGCACCTGTAGCTTCACTTACACTTTCTATAATACCTGTAATTTTTTCATCAGGGAATGCATCTATTTCCAGCTCTACTTCTTTACCAGGAGTAAGGTTCTTTAACTGATTTTCTTTGAAGTTAGCAGTCACCCAGTAAGCAGTATCATTGATAATGGTAAACAACGGAGAACCCGCTTGTACAAACTGTCCTTCCGATACATTCTTTTTACCAATCTTACCAGTAGATGGTGCATAGATTTTAGTATAAGAAATCTTCAGCTTTACCTCATCAATCTTAGTTTTTTTAAACTTCAAAGTAGCCTCATTTTTCTTCACCATCGATTCCAGTACAGCAATCCTGCTCTGTGCCGAACTAAGATCGTTCTTAGTATTATCAAAAGCTTTCTGAGCCACTTGATAGTTGTATTTACTATCGTCCAGTTGCTTCTCGGTAATAGCTTGTTCGGCATACAGATTCTTATTTCTGTTGTACTCAGTAGTAGCCTGTTGCAACTTTACATTGCTCACTTCTATATTGCCTTTATTTACACTCAGCGATATTATTGCATTCTGCAAACTTGCATTAGCGTTGGTAATATCCGCTTCGGTTTGTACATAATCGGCCTCCATCTGTGCCAGCTGATTTTGTAGTTCAGCATCATCCAGCTCTACTAAAAGCTGATTCGATTTTACACTATCATAATCCTGTATAGCCAGTGTTTTTACATAGCCCGAAACCCTTGTTAATACAGGTGTTATCTGTGTTTCTATCTGTGCATTATCAGTAGTCTCATGCGCTATTGCATAAGATACTTTCTTAAATCCAAAGAAGATACCAGTCAATAGTATAGCCCCTATTACGATAAGCTTTACTGGAAATTTCTTTTCTTGTTGTGGTTCCATTATGTTGCTGTTTTTATTGCTCTATTAATAAATGTGAATGAATTACTTGCTTTAAATGTTTTACTATTCTCTTTCTAAATGTTTCATCAGTATACAGGTCAAAGTCCTTACCCTCATCCATCATAATACTGCACATCGATCTGGATAAAGTAGCCTGATTGATGGTACCAATAATGGTAACAATTGTAAATGCTATATCTACCTTTTTAAACACCTTTCTTTTAATCCCTTTTTCTATTATAGCATGTATAATATCCTTGTTCTTCGAAAATACTTTGATGATAGTATCATGTATCTCTTCGCGCTGCTCCAGCAATAGTTCCTGATGTATTACCCGGTGGTATTTGTGGTGCGTTAAAAACCGGTATACATAGTGTTCTATTATAGCATCCAGTTTCTCTATCTCCGTCGTCTTCGTGTTATTGGTTATCTCTTCCAGGCGCTCTCTTATATAAGTAGCCCTGTATTCTACCATGGCTTTAAAGAGGTTCTCTTTCGATCCAAAGTAGTAGTTTATCATAGCCACATTTACAGCAGCTTTAGCAGCCAGATCACGAATACTCGTTCCTTCAAAACCCTTTTCCGAAAAGAGTTCTATTGCTACATTAATAATGTGTTCTTTCTTATCTATTGCCATTCCACTTTTTCTTTGCGGCGGCAAATATTAAACAAATGTTTGAATTAAACAACTGTTTAATAATTATTTAACCCATGTTCAATCTTAGAAACAGACAAAGTGTATAAAGTATAAACAAAAGAATCAGTTCCTGTTCTTTCTGAATTCTAATATTTAGTTTTTCTAATTTTAGTCTTTAGTTTTTGTTTTATGTATTCAACTTAGTGCCTTATACTTTTTACTATTTGTTTTTTACTTTTTACTTTGATTATGGCGCCCACTGCGTGCCGGGCTATCCACTGTATCTTTTTTTTGCTGTATTAAGTCCCCCTTTAGGGGATAG
>JBAXVH010000249.1:0-2508 GCA_037129215.1 Bacteroidota bacterium
GGGAAGTCTCATAATTATCTTTCAATTTCAAATAAAGCTTCTGATGGTTATATAAATAATACAGATTACAACATCGGAAACATCTTTTATCAATCGGATTTAAACACTAATGCAGGAAAAGCTTCTGTACAGTTTGGTTACACTAACAAAAAGTTTGGTGCTAACGAATTTTACTCATCTGCTTTCCCGAATGAATTTGAACAAACAAAGACTTACTTTGCTAATGCAGGTTTTGTTTCCACAGGTAAGATACAATTCAGTCCTACTATTTACTATAGACGTAATCAGGATAGATTTGAGTTGTTCAGATCTGATTCCTCTACATGGCCTTCATGGTATAAAGGACATAATTACCATCTAACAAATGTATATGGTGCTGAACTAAGTGCAAATGTTCATACTTTTCTCGGAAAAACTACTGTTGGAGGAGAGTTCAGAAGAGAAAGCATATTAAGTAATGTTTTGGGAACGCCATTAGCAACTCCTCAGGAAGTACCCGGCGAACCTGGGGCATTGTTTACCAAAAGTAAGTCAAGAGATAACATTGGTTTGTTTGCCGAACATCTTATTACCTTAAAAAAGCTAGCTGTTTCGGCCGGTGTTTACATCAATCATAATTCAGACTTTGGTTGGAAAACAGATTTTAGTGCTGATGCAAGTTATAAGTTGAGTGATAAATACAAAGTGTTTGCTTCAGTTAACCAGTCTTTACGTCTTCCTACTTACACTGACCTTTATTATGTTGGACCTTCTAATCAGGGCAATATCAAACTTGTTCCTGAAGAAGCTACCACTTATGAAACAGGATTAAAATACATCACTGATAAAGTAAATGCTCATGTTTCTATCTTTCGCAGAGATGGCAAGAACTTAATTGATTGGGTTAAGCCAACTGCAACTTCTAAATGGGAAAGCAGAAACATTACTCAGGTTATTGCTAATGGTATTGAACTTTCGATGCAACTAGATATGAAGAAACTTTATGGCAGTGAATCTTTCCTTAACACTTTAAATGTTACTTATAGTTATCTTTCATTAGAGAAACAGAGTTCTGACTTTATTTCTTATTATGCTCTTGATTATTTACGAAACAAACTTACGCTTCGTTTTGATCATACCATTTGTAATGAAGTTAAAGCAAGTTGGGCAATGCGTTATCATGACAGAGCGGGCACTTATTCTGATGCTGTTACAGGTAATGCTGTAGTATATTCTCCATATTTTACAACTGATTTAAAGATATATCTTGAAAAACGCGTCTGGTCAATATATGTAGAAGCAAACAATTTGTTTGATGCCAAGTATCAGGACATAGGGAACATACAAATGCCAGGCAGTTGGTTTACCGGTGGCGTTAGTTATAAGATCTTTTATAAATAATAATATAAGGTATTGAATAAAAACATAAATATTGACAAGAAACACAAACATCAGGAAGTAAATAGTTATTGGGCTACTCCAAAACAATTACTTGCTGATGTTTGCTTGTCGATATTTATTTTATTAATGCTTTTTTCTACTTTATCTGTTAATGCTCAGCATTTAAAAGACACTATCCAACTTAATAGCATAAGCATTACGTCCGAAAGATTAGACCCTCAACACAGTCTTAAGAAAACTAACATCGACAGTATAACTATTGCCGAG
The DNA here is from genome assembly GCA_037129215.1 of Bacteroidota bacterium. GTDB lineage: Bacteria > Bacteroidota > Bacteroidia > Chitinophagales > Chitinophagaceae > CANFLJ01. Next base: position 1,648 of record JBAXVH010000249.1, read on the forward strand.
AATATCAGTGCAACTTTATCTGATCTTTTGGCTTCTCATTCGCCTGTGTTTATTAAAACTTATGGACAAGGTGGATTGGCAACAGCTTCTTTCCGTGGAACTGGTGCAACTCATACTCTTGTTAATTGGAATGGGATGGAGATTAACTCTCCTATGATTGGTCAGCAGGATTTCTCAATGCTTAATGTCTTCTTTATAGATAATGTTAATCTATTGCATGGAGGTAGCTCACTTGTTAATAGTTCGGGTGGTTTGGGAGGCAGTATTAACATATCTAACACTAAAGAGAAAGAGAAATTACATCTGGAATATATTCAGGAAGTGGGTAGTTTTTCAACTTATGGTTCTTTTGTTAAAGCAGGGTTTAAAATAGGCAAGTGGTATTCAGATACCCGGCTTGCTTTTGTTACTTCTGCTAACGACTTCTCTTTTAAAAACAATGCTATTGAAACAGCTTCTTATCCTATGCAAACACGTCAGGATGCAGACTATAAACAGTATTCCCTTTTACAGGAAGTTTATTGTGAGCTAAACAAACACAATGAGATTGCGATAAGAGTTTGGTTACAGGATAATAACAGAGCTATCCCTCAACCGATAGTTGTACAGCCATTGCCGGGGAACGAAGCTCAGGATAATCAGTTTGCGCGTAGTTTGGTTGAATGGAAGAACACCGGCGACAAACATAAGTTGAATGTAAAGCTTTCGTGGTTCTATGATTACCTCAACTATACCAATAAGATTGCAGCTATTAACTCTGTTAATAAAGTTAACTCCCTTTCAGGGAATGTTAATTACAATTATATCCTTTCTGAGAAAGTAATGTTTAATATCGGTACATCTATCGAAGACAATAGAGTT
>JBAXVH010000025.1:0-10619 GCA_037129215.1 Bacteroidota bacterium
ATGATAGACTGGGAAAAGGTATTTAGAGATGTGGATTGGTTTAACCTTTCTGCTATTAGTCCTGCACTGAACCAGAATGTTGCTGATGTTTGCCTGGAAGCAGTGGAAGCTGCCTCAAAAATGGGCATTACTATCTCCCTCGATCTGAACCATAGAGCAAGACTATGGAAGTACGGAAAAGACCCGCTGGAAATAATGCCTCAGATAGCAGAGCACTGTACCGTTCTGATGGGCAATATATGGTCGGCCAACAGCTTATTAGGTATACCTGTAGATGAGCATATTCATTCTCATAAAAGCAGAGAGGCTTACCTGAATCATGCCAAAGAAACCTCTTTAGCTATAATAGAAAAGTTTCCTAAGTGTCATACGGTTGCTAACACCTTCCGCTTTGATAGTAATCAGGAAGACATAACGTATTATACCAGTCTGTATACTGAGAAAGAACAATATAATTCCGAAGTATTTTCCTGTAAAGGAGTAGTAGACCGCAGTGGTAGTGGGGACTGCTACATGGCAGGACTTATTTATGGCAAGTACAATGGTCTGCCTCCACAGGAGATTGTAGACTTTGCAACATCTGCAGCCTTTGGTAAACTGCAGGAACTTGGTGACTCCACAGAACAGAATGTGTTTAGAGTAAAGAAGATGATGTAAAAAACAAATGTGATAATTTGCTGATGTAATAATTTGATAATGAATACAATGAAGATTTACGCTTAATGTATTCTCCTATCTCCTCACTCCAGTCTCCTTTATCCTGTATTCAGTCTTGAACATTTTAAACATGGAACTCCTTGAACCCCATGTATTCTCCTGATTCCTAACTCCTGTCTCCTATCTCCCTGTATTCAAAGCATTTATCTGTCGCTCACCTCCACAATCAGGAACTTTAAGTAGTGGGTATTTTCCCATCCTGGAACAATTGGATGATCGGATGACTGGGTTCTATATTCTACTTGTCTGATCTTCTTTTTGGCATCTCTTGCAGCATCATCAATAATGCGCAGGAACTGTTCTGGTTGCACCAGATTGGTACAACTGGAAGTTACCAGAAATCCACCGTTACGAATCATTTTCATTCCTCTGAGGTTAATCTCTTTATAACCCGTAATAGCTTTATCTATATTTTGTCGGCTCTTGGTAAACGCAGGAGGATCGAGCATTACCACATCGTAGGTTCTGCCATCTTTACTCCATTGTTTAAGCACATCGAAAGCATTCATTGCTTCGAACTTTACTATGTGATCGAGATTGTTTAAAGCGGCATTTTTATTAGCCTGTGCTACTGCATTCTCGCTGATATCTAAACCTAGCACAGACTTAGCACCATAATGGGCAGCATGTATTTCGAAGGTACCCGTATAAGTAAAAGCGCCCAGCACATCGGCATCTTTTACAATATGTTGTATAGCACGTCTGTTATCCTGCTGATCTAAGAAATAACCTGTCTTCTGGCCGTTCTCTATGTCCACCCTAAACTTCAAACCATTTTCATTGATGATAATGTTCGTATCAAAAGGATCGGATAAAAAACCTTTAATCTGTTCCATTCCTTCCAGCTCTCTTACGGGTACATCATTACGCTCATAAATACCTTTGGGAGAAAATATATTATTCAATGCCTGTACAATTGCCAACTTCCATTTGTCCATGCCCAAAGCAAGGGTTTGAATAACAAAGTAGTCGTTGAATTTATCAATTACCAAAGCGGGTAAATAATCAGCTTCGCCAAATACCAACCGACAGTTTTCGGTATGCCCTGTATGCTTACGGTATTGCCATGCCTGACGTATTTTATCCTCAAAGAACTGCTCATTAATAGGCTCTTGCTTTCTGGTTAATAGTCGAACCAGTATCTGTGACTGAGGATTAATATATCCTCTGCCGGCAAACTTATTATCGTGGTAATAAACATCTACTATATCGCCAGCAGCCGCATCTCCTGTTACACTTGCTACTTCATTATTATAAATCCATGGATGTCCATTTGCAATTCTTAATGCAATTCTTTTGTTTAACACTACTTTGACCATGTTGCAAATATAAGAGGAGTAGTATATAGACAAGGTAGCTATACCGGATAACTATAGAACTGCCCTTTTATAAAATATTTTTATTGCTAAACAATAGAATTCTATTTTCGCTTTATAAACAGCAACAACATGAAACAAATACTTTCCGTAATAATACTATCTACCCTTCTTTTTTCCTGCAAAGAGATTGATAAGAAATTCAATCTTAAATCGGGGAAGTCTTATGAAGAAAGCAAGCAGAACTTAGCGGATAAGGAAAAGGAAAACCCTAAGCAATTCTTAAAGCTAACAGGCGATGACCATCGCAACTTCTGGGGCAAGACAGTTTATAAAGGCCTTATCAGAAATACAGCTACTGTAGTATCTTACAAAGATGTAAGAGTGAAACTTTTATACTTTAAAGATGGCACGCAGGTTGCTAATCATGAAGAGCAATTTGATAATACTATTAGTCCGAATGATGATTATACCTTTAAAGCAAAGTATAAAACACCAAGAGGAACGGATAGTGTAGCTGCATACATCATGAGCGCTAAAGCAGTAGAATAATAGCAGATTCCTAAACGGGAAAGAAAATAGAAAAGAAATAATAAAGTGGTAAGTCAACTAATAACAACGAAGCTTATTATTGACTTACCACTTACAATTTAAAGACCAAACAAAAGGTCTGTTCATTACTTTTTATCTTATTGTCCAGCGTAAGAATAAATTAGTATTGGTAGCTGTTACATTATTTACTTTTTGTGCAAACAAGTCTTTTATTGGCGTGCTGACATTTAACCCGGCAGCATACTTTTTATACTGATATAAAGCTTCCAGTTTACCCAGCATAAAACTTGCATTCATCGTTTTCCATTCAGTACTGCTATTATCTACTCCATATAAGTTATCGGTAGTGGTAATGCTATGATTTTTAATTACCCTATGTTGCATAAGAACACCTTGAGTCCAGCAATTGCTGATACCTACTCCCAGCTTTATAGCATTGGTTACCTGGTACTGATACAGCAAAGTAGCCTCGAAAGAGATAATCTTATTTACAGCCGTAAACTCGGAATATTTAATTACTTCAGGACCTGTATTAATCTTAGTACCCTGATTAATGGTTACACTATACGAGTTAGAGTCAAGAATCACTTTATTGTTTAAGTAATATTGCGCATAAGGGTTTACGTGTAGTGATACACTATTCTTTTTACCAAATAATTTACTAACCCAGACCTCAGGAATAAAAGCAGTAAAAGGTTTGTTGTCTGCATTTACATCTTTATAATTTGCTCCATCTGTAATAGGTATATTTAATTGAAGGCCATAACTAAATAATTTCTCTTTGGCAGGCTTTCCTGGTTTAGTATCCGCCTTTACGGTAGCATTCTTTTTATTAACTGAATCAACCTTCTTTTTAGTAGTATCTACTGGGGTATTTGTTTTAACTATAGTCTTCAATTCCACTTTACTTTCAGTTGTAGTATTTGTTTCTACAATAGCAGGAATTACTTCATCTTCTGCAGACTTAACTGTAATTGTATTATCGTTAGTTGTAATATGTTTTGCAGCTGATTGGTTAGTACCTACAACATTATCATCATTATACGTTTTTGTTTTACTGGGGTTTAAATACGCTACCAACTTCAATGCTGCTGAATCAGTAAACTTATTATCCTCAATTGGTTTTATTAGTTTCTTTTTATCTTTCTTAATTACAGCAGATTTATTAATAGAAATAGTTCCTTTTTGATCTATAGTGTAGTTATCTTTTACTACAGTTCCTTTATTATTTTTAACTTTATTCAGTGCATCATTCTTTGAAGAGACAGTATTGTTTTTTGATGCTGTATTATTTTCTGTATCTGCACTTGGGTTATCATTTTTAGCTACCGCTTTCTCTTTACTTACAGGAGCTTCATCAACAATAGCATTATTATTTGCTGAAGTATTTACCGTCGTTTTCTCCTCAGCATTTTTAATAGTTTTTGTAGTAACATCTTTACCTGCAACATTTTTAATTGCTGCTGTAGAAGCGTTATTGGTAGTATTGCTGTATAACAAAAATATGCCAGAGCCTAATAAGACTCCAGCAAAAAGAAACCAGAAAATAATGAATCTTCGTTTCTTCTTTTTCCTACGTTCTTCTTCCTTATCCAGCTCAGGCTTTATGCTTGCCCAGACAGTTTCGAAGGGAATAAACGGAGCAGTATCTTCTCCGGATATACCGTTAAGGTTATCAAAATTATCTTGCATAAACTTTGTTGTTTACGTTATTATTAAAAGTTATTTTCAGTTTGTTTCTTCCTTCGTTTAAATGCCACTTAACGGTACCTTCTTTCATATCGAGCTGCAAGGCTATTTCTTTAATTAAAAACCCTTCCATATAGAATAGGTTAAACACCGCTCTTGTAGTAACACTTAAAGTATTCAGGAACCTTATTACCGTCTCACTGGATGCATCTTTAAAAGGATTCTGGCTGCTTTCTATTTGCAGCTCAGCAGAAATTTCCTGCGTTACCATTTGTTTATTCTTCTCTCTTACATGAGAGATAGCTGCATTGCGAACCACCACATAGATCCACCCTGACAAGTCTCCTTTTTTCTTATCAAATTTCTCTATATTATTAAACACTTTCATCATACCATTATTCAGCGCAGTTATGATATCCTGCTCATCATCAAAGAACTTATTGCACAGTACAAACAGAGCAGGATAAAATTGACGGTACAATTTCTCCTGACTAAGTCTATCGTACTTAATACAGCCTTTTAGTAATATGTGCAGTTCTTCTGTCAAGTTTATTATTGAACCGTTAGGGGATAGATAGAAACATAACCATTCGGTAGCCAGTTGTTGAAAGTAAACACCCCATTAGGGTTTACTGTAAGGGTACCAGTAAAAGTATAATTGCCATAGTTTACCGAAAAAGGATAAGTATTACTGGTACTACTAACCAGATTATAAAAAGTATTTACACAAGTAGCTGGCGAGACAGATGCCTGAGGTGCAGCAGACATTGTAACCCCTCCATAACTGGCTATTAATGAACCTTTATTATTTGCGGTAAAGTTTAATATCTGATCGGAAGTACTTTGATAATTGTACGTTGTTTTTGTAGATAACACGAGTGTTTTATTACCTAAAGAATCAGTGATTACAGAAGGCGTAATATTTAATTTATCACTAAAAATAAAAGGAACAGTTACTAATGAAGGATTAAGTAATGAATCGCTAAGCCAGATAGTTCTGCTTTGAGAATGAAAACTATCTGATGCTACAACAGTACCTGAACTACCTCCTCTAAAACTAATTAATGCTGAAGAACCAGTTGGATTAAAAACGCCTATAGTACTATTAATAGTAGAGAAATATACACTGGAATTTGCATTATGTGCTGTAAACAAAACTGTTTCATTTAATTGAACCCCAACTGTTTTAGAAGCAGTAACACTAAAGCCGGAACCAATATCATTGTATGTTTTATTAATCACTTTTACCTGATAGGTTGCCTGCTTGCTATTGGCAGAAGCCACTACTGTATAAGTACCTGGAACAGCAAAATAAAAAGTAGCATAAGCGCCTGCTTTTTCGAGGGTTACACTATCCGATGGGGTAACGCTCCATGTAACCACTGTAGCATTATTTCCATTATTAAAAGAGAGTAAAACAGGTTCACCTCTTTGAATGCTATCCAGCTTTTCGGTGAACACCGTATTCTGTCCTTCGTTGCTGGTAACTTTGGTGCAGGCAACAGCACTTATCACTATTGCCCATATCAAAACCAGTTTATATATTAATTTCATGTTCATGTTTTTTTTAATTAAGAATTAAAAATTAATAATTAAGAATTGTCAATACAAAGAGTGATGTATTAATTCTTAATTTTTAATTCATAATTCATAATTGCTCTATTGCTTAATTATTAATTTTTCATTCACTATAGTTCCGTCGGTATGTATTGCCTGTAATATATAGATACCATCTGCAACATTAATGTTTACTTTATTTTCTACCGCATTTGTATTTAACCCTTTCCTGCTCATTACTATTCTACCAGTATTATCTACAACGTTAATCTGTGATACATTGTACCCTTTTACGGTAAAATAGTTCTTAGCAGGATTAGGATAAATACTAACAAACATAGTCTGAGGTTGAATAAATATCTGTTTGATATCGCTATAAGCTACCTTACCATCTTTGTCGGTAATCTTTAAGCGATAGTAAATTACTGTAGCATCTGTAGTAGGTATATCAGTAAAGGAATAGTCTCTTGCATCTTTTGCTATTACCTTTCCTACGTTTTCAAAGTCTCGGCCAGTAATACTCCTTTGTATAGTATAATAAGCAGTATTTATTTCGGTAGATACAGTCCATGTATTGATTACTTCCAGCAACTTATTCTCTCCTACTCTTTCGGCCACAACATTGTAGTTTCTAATTACAACCGGCACTCCATAAGGTTTAATTAATGTACTGGCAGTATTGGTTACCACAGGGTTGTTGTAATCGAAATAGATAGATGCTTTATTATTAATTCTACCGCCTGCAGGAACATTGTTTTGTGGCAATAAACGGAAGTGTACAAATCCATTACTTCTAAAGTTATTTCTGTTACTATCTGGTAAATTAATCTTTAGGAATTCGAAGTAGATAATACTATCCTTCAAAGTTATATTGCATGGGTGCGAAGTAGCTACAACCTGTAGTATATTACTCTTTAATAATGGGCTTAAAGTATCGGCCAGCACTATATTGAAAGCGGTATCATTCCCTGTATTCTGGAAGTGAATATTGTAATCAATAAAGGTACCATTTACTACCTGTACCGGAGATAGTTCTGGTGTTGCATCTTTATAATTAGGATCGTAACTGGACACAACATTTTCGTAAGATAAGTAGGAAGCAGATGTATTTGTAGAAGCTATAGAAGCCGTAGCAAAAACACTATCACCCAAAACGGCAGTTGGCTTTACCGTAAAGTAAGCAAAGAAGTAATTATAGTCGCCAGGGGTTAATACATTATTACTGGTTATGATAGTATTTCCATTATGACTAATGACTGGCATGCTACAACTATCAAATATTAAATGAGCGGTATCGTACACGATCTTTACAGTATCGTTTGCCAATACGCTACCTACATTTTCGTAAGAAACAAAGTACTGAATTTCCTGTCCAGGTTTTGCCCATAATAAAGGCATGATAAATACGGTAAGGCTATCATTTGTATTGATAGGTTGTAAAGCAATATCCGGCAGTGAAAGACTGGCTACATTATTATTAAAACTAAATGTATTGCTGGCAGGTACTGCTTTAAAGCCAGTCGGAACAACAGTAGTTAAAGTGTAAGTACCCGTATCAGTTAAAGCCAATGTATACTCTCCATTGGTGTTGGTTACAACACTGGTACCATTACTTGCATTCAGCTGTACAAATGGGCGATAATACTCATTGCCATCTTTCAACCCATTACTGTTATCATCGGTAAATACTTTGCCGTGTACAATTGGGAATGGTAGGCATTGGCTGGCATTGTTTGTTGGGTTGCAGACTGGAACATTTATATAACCATAAGAATTGTTATAAATGAATAATCCAGATACAGGATTTGGGATACAGTGTATAGAGGAACTATCAATTTCTAACCTAAGTAGTTTACTAGGAAGTTTAGGAAGACAGTAAAGATTATTATTTCCACAACATGACAATATATTTAATGAATCAGGTAAAGTAGGTAAAAAAGAAAGTTGATTATAATCACAATATAAATCAATCAAAGATTCATTTAATACAGGTAAAACAGTTAGTTGATTATATTTACAATCTAATGTACGTAATGAGTCTGGTAAAGAAGGCAATACTGTAAGTTGGTTGGATTCGCAATGTAAATAAGCAAATTTATTAGGTAAAGGGGGTAAAGAAATTAACTGATTTTTATTACATGATAAACCTGTTAATGAATTTGGTATTGTTGGTAATGCTGAAATTTTATTAAAATCGCAATATAAATCAGTTAAAGAATTTGGCAAAATAGGCAATGAAATAAGCTGATTCCCACTACAATTTAAATAGATTAATGAATTAGGTAATGTTGGTAAACTTGTAAGTTGATTGTTATTGCAATTTAAATATTTTAAATTTTTAAAATATTGAATCCCATTTAAGTCTTGTATATACAAATTCATATATATTGTGCTATAGCAAGCAATTGAATCCATATTCACCACCCCACTACAAGTCGTATCCATCCAATACAAATTATTACTATCCTTATACAAACAACTTGGCATTTGGGTAATTAAGTATTTAGCAAAGTTGCTATCGGGGATGTTTACATAGTTTGCTACTCCGTAAACAGTACAACTATTTGGGTTGTTAGTGGCATTGCAAAAAGGTCTATTTAAAACGATTGGTGAAGATTCAGAATAAACGATCAAGCCAGCAGGTCTGTTGGGCAAACAACTTATATTGGAATCAATACTGAGTGCCGTAAGTGAATCTGGAAGCGTTGGTAAGCAATGAATATTGGTTGACCAAACGCCTAATAAATCAAGTGATTTTGGTAAGGCAGGTAAACTTGCAATAGGATTGTATGGTATAATTAATGACTTTAAACTAACCGGTAAGGTAGGTAAAGAAATTAAATTATTCATAGAACATTCTAAGTAGGTTAAGCTTGCAGGAAGTGAAGGTAAAGTACTAATCTGGTTACCTATTAGTTCTATATGTTCTAATGAACCGGGCAATGTCTGAATTGAATTAATACTGTTCATAGCAGTCATCAGATATTTTAAACCTTTAAAATATTCAACACCTGTAATATTATTTATTTTCTGCGCATAGGATAATTTTGTACCATCTATATTTATACTATCCAACTTGATCACCCCACTACAAGTCGTATCCATCCAGTACAAATTATTACTGTCCTTATACAAACAATTAGGTGTTTGAGTAATTAAGTATTTAGCAAAGTTGCTATCGGGGATGTTTACGTAATTTGCAGTAATAACAGAACAAGCATTAGTATTATTAGTGGCGTTACAAATTGGGGTGTTGGGCGTTACTTGTAAATATGCATTAGGGAGTTTTGAAATACAAGGTACACTTGCTCCGGTAATATCTAAAGTTTGTAAACTATCGGGTAAAGTCGGTAAACAAAGTGTTTTAGTACCATTTAAACTTAAAGATATCAGCGAAGCAGGTAAATGTGGTAAAAGAATTGTATTTGTATCTATATTTCTATTTGCATCTATAAACCAAAGTTGTTTTAACCCAGCTGGCAAAGTCATATATGAAAAATCATGAACGCCCCAGCATGATTCGAGTTCAAAGGTTGTAAGTCCAACAGGCAATTTAGCTAATGGACTATAACTCATTAATGCGCTTACTTTAAAGGTTTCCATAGTAGCTGGAAAACTATTGCCATTTATCCAAGGATTATAACTTCTTGTACCACTGAAAGTAAAGTTTTTAAATACCGGAGGGAATGTAACATTGGTTCCTGAAAATACACTACATCCTACATTGGTAAAGTTGATAAGAGAATCCGGTAACTTGCTGGTATTAAATATTACACTATTTAAACCTCCAAATTGTAATGTTTTAATGCTGTTGGGTAACACATTATTGTCTATAACTACTGTAGAAACAAGCAGCATAGGTTCGATATATAAGAACTTAAGATTTTTAAAATATTGTAAACCTTGAAAGTGAATAGTATCAATGCGACTACCTCCCGATATATTATAATAGGTGATAAGGCTATCGGTTAATACTATTTGAGTATTAGTAGTATCCATCTGGCCGCCAACATTAAAGGCTGCAGGAAAGGTACCCTTTAAAAATGCCCTAAAGTTAGCATCGGGGATGCTTACATATTGTGCTTTGGCATAACCAAAGATTAAAAAGCAAGTTAAGAAGAGTGTAGTTAGTTTTTTCATATCTAATAAAGCTTAAAAATATTAAAATTTATGATTAGTAGCATTAAAACAGTTGTTTCTATAGTACTCTACGCCTATTTGTATGCAAAAGGTTGGGTAGGGGGGGAATTTTTTTAGGTTGTATAGGAAATTCTCCAAAACTCTGTCTAAAAGTTATTTTATAATGGCGACAATATTGCTAATGTGGTTTAAAAAGGGTTGATTCTACTGCAATTCTATGAGGTGCATGGTGAATAATTTGTGGAGCAGAGAGATTAATTTCTTTAGCTCCTTAAAAAATTCTTCTGACTGTATTAATTTTTCGTCAAGCATCCCTGAATTATTTTGAAATCTCTAAGAATATATTCTGAACATCATAGAAAAAATCTTCGGACTGTGTCAATTTACTCTGAAGCAGGGGCAAAAATTCTTCCACATCCTACGATTTCACTACTGCTATGAATTCATATCTCAAGAGGTTGTGAAGGTTTTTTGATAAGCTTGCTTATTCTTTTTGAAATCAGGGCTGGTAATTCAATATGCTATTGAAGGCGCAATAAAATCTGGCTTGGTTCATAGCTGAGCTGCGTTGCTCTTTTCAAAATCTGTGTTGCTCTTTTTGAAGGCTACGTTCTTCTTTTGCTGAACTGGGTTGGTCTTTTTTGGGGG
>JBAXVH010000250.1:0-2504 GCA_037129215.1 Bacteroidota bacterium
AAAACAGTATGGCGAGGCATTCGCTTTGGCTATACCGGCGATAGAAAAGAACTTTTCTTTTTATTTTTAAAAGGAGTCTTTTTTACCATCATTACCCTTGGTTTTTATGGTGCATGGTTCAAGATAGATTTAAGAAAATATGTAGTAGGACATATCCGTATTGGCAATGCAGAATTCCGTTATAATGGCAATGGTGCAGAATATTTTTTCTTAAACTTAAAAGGATATTTTTTTACCATTTTCACACTGGGTATTTATAGCTTCTGGTGGCAGAAAGATATCTTTAATTACTATGTAAACAATCTGGAATTATATCAGAATGGCCGTGGTGTAATGTTTCGTTCCAATGCTACCGGTGGTGGTTATGCAGGGTTAATGATAGGTAATTTTTTTATAGTTATTCTTACCTTAGGATTAGGATTTTCATGGGCTGTAACCCGCACTCTTACTTATGTTGCCAATAATATTGCTCCTATTGGCAACTACTCTTTTGATGAGTTGCAACAGGCACAGCAGGACTACGATAATGCTACCGGCGATGACCTTGCAGACTTTCTTGATTTAGGTTTTGTGATATAATAATAAGTATATAAACGTGACAGATAATAATATAGCTTTTTACAGCGGCAATACTGCCCGGCCCTTTAATGTGTCGGTAGAAATAGAGAACAATATTGTTTTTATTATAGATATAGAGCAGCTGGAAAAGCCTATTTATTATGCCCTCAAAGAATGTCATTATACTAAGAATAACAACAAGGTATTTATCTATCTTAATAAGCAATCTACCGCCTATCTGTTGATGGACGAAGACAATCCACACTGGCCCGAAATAAAGAAAGGAGTTGATGCCCATAAAATAGGTATTCAACATGCACTTATGCGCCTTAACTGGCTATCGCTTACTGTTATTATTATAGGCATTTTTGCATTCTTATACCTCAGTTCAACTTATCTGGTACCGGCAATAGGTATGAAAGTAATTTCTACCAAAAAAGAAACTGCTATGGGCGAAAGTCTGTACAAATCTATTATAGAAGATGAAACGGTAGACTCTGCCCTTACTGCCGAACTTGGCAGGTTTGCTGGTAGCTTGCACCTGAGTAGTAATTATAAAATAAAAGTTACTGTAATCAACGATGTTAAGTTTCCTAAATACAATGCCTTCGCACTTCCCGGTGGGCATGTAGTGGTATATATGAGTCTGCTGGATAAAATGAATACTTCGGGCGAGCTGGTGGCCCTTTTATCGCACGAATCTTCTCATGTTAATTATCGCCATAGTCTGCGCTCTATGCTTACTGGTATCAGTTCTTCTGTGTTACTTTCTATCATTACCAGTGGTATGGGCAGTGGTGGAGCATTGCTGACCAATGCAAACTCATTTAGAATGATGAACTATTCCCGCAATCTGGAACGAGAAGCCGATGAACAAGGCATGAACCTGATGGTGAATAATAAGATTAATCCAAAGGGCATGAAGATGCTGATGGAATCTTTGCAGAAGGCACACGATGATATACCAAGCTCTCTATCTTTTATGAGCTCGCATCCATTAACCAAAGAAAGAATAAAAAATGCCGATAAGTTTGTAGCCACCCACGATACTACTAATGTAGTAAATGAAGAAAGAGAAAAAAGCTGGAAGAATATAAAGGCTGAGTTGATGCAGTAGTAGTACAAGGGACAAAGGCACTAAGGCACATAGGCACAAAGTAATACATAATACAAGGCAAGGGCAAGAGGCATGTAGTTGAAATAAATAGTTGGATAGATTTCCTTAATCAAAAGTTGGAAATTAGCTATCATTATTAAGGGATTAATGGTCGTTAGGGGAATTTATCATATTATAATTTAAATAACTAATATCGGAAAAAGAAGATTGGATATCTTAGGACTGCTATCGAATATCGTAAAAAGATGGAATATCATCGAAAGTGTGTTTTTGAGCATCATCATTAGGATATTGACAGGTAACATTGCGATAAGTAGTGTCGACATACGGTTTTCTTTATCTTACAAAGGGATATTAACCCATTACACTCCGATATTAGAAGGTTACAATGGGATATAAGGCGCTGACAGAGCGTTATATGTTAATGACATAGCGTTTATTACAGGTAACATTGCGCAACACGTAACCAACATACCAATAGACTTAACTGACAAGCGGTGGAAGGTAGATTACACTCGAATTTTCGGAAGTTACATAACAATTTCATCAGATTGCATAGTGAAAAAGGAGGAATACAAGGAGTTAAGCGAGAAACTACTAAAGCTAACATTCAGTTTGAAAGGCAGCGGTGGTAACAGTCAGGATTTAATAATCTACCATAAGGTCATCCCTACGGGATTTTTGCTTTCTTATCAACATATTATATCTACCACAAGGCCGTTCCGATGGAACTTTTAAATCCCTATTCGTCTGAAGATGAGCGCCAAAAGTCTCACGAATAGGGAAGGTGCAGGTACTCTGAGCGAGCGACACGGATAGTAGTGGTATC
>JBAXVH010000251.1:0-2499 GCA_037129215.1 Bacteroidota bacterium
ATATAAACCTTTGTCAGAATTATGGTATTACTTATATGGAAGTAAGTGATGGCTCCATTGAAATTCCTCATGCAGAAAAATGCGATTACATAACTGAATTAACTAAATACGGAACTGTATTAAGTGAGGTAGGTAGCAAAGATGCTACTCATATTATTCCTCCATATAAATGGATAGAACTGATGCAAGCTGAGCTGAATGCCGGTTCCACTTACGTAATAGCCGAAGCTAGAGAGGCCGGTAACGTGGGTATTTATCGTTGTTCGGGAGAAGTAAGAGAAGGTTTGGTTCAGGAAATATTAACTAAGATACCTGAAGAAAAGATTATCTGGGAAGCGCCTCAGAAAGCACAACAGTTATACTTCCTTCAGTTGATAGGTTGTAATGTAAACCTTGGGAACATTGCACCAAATGAAATTCTTGCTTTGGAATCGATGAGAATTGGTTTAAGAGGAGATAGTTTTTTCTTTTATCTCGATAAAAAATAAACCTAATGAAAGAATATGGACTTATAGGATTCCCGTTAAGCCATTCATTTTCTAAGCGTTATTTCGACGACAAATTTGAAAAGGAGCAAACTACAAATGCTTCTTTTTCTTTATTTGAAGTAGAGCATATAGATGCATTCCCAGCATTAATTAGTAATCATAAAGACTTACAAGGAGTTTGTATAACAATCCCTCACAAAAAAAATGTACTTCCATACTTACACAAGATGGATAAAGCTGTACAGGAAGTAGGTGCCTGTAATTGTGTACGTATAAAAGACGGACAACTTTTTGGTTACAATACAGACATAATAGGATTTAGAGCTTCTTTCGAGAAACATTTAAAGCCTCATCATAAAAAGGCTCTTATACTTGGAACCGGAGGAGCTTCACTGGGAGTGGAATACGTATTAAAACAATTAGGTATTGAATATTTAGTTGTTTCGAGGCAAGAAAACCTTGCTATCAATACCATTAATTATACTGCCATTACTCCTGAATTAATGAAAGAGTACACCGTAGTAATAAACTGTACTCCTCTTGGTACGTTCCCCAATATAGACTCCTACCCTACTTTACCATACGAATCTATTACCGCTGCTCATTATTTTTTTGATCTGGTATACAACCCTGCAGAAACAAAGTTTCTTAGTTTAGCAAAAGATAAGGGGGCAACTATTCAGAATGGATACGAAATGCTTGTACTGCAAGCGGAGGAAAACTGGAGGATATGGAATGATTTAATATAATAACAACTTCTATAAACTAAAAGAGACAGCCATTATAGCTGTCTCTTTTTTCTTTGGTGGAGCTGACCGGAGTCGAACCGGTGTCCAAACATGATATTCATAAGCTTTCTACATGCTTATTCCGCGTATTGATTGTAGGGATAATGCCGGAACCGGACAAACCAACACTTTCCTTAGCTGGATGGTCTTTTGCAACAGTCACAGCCTTCTGTTACAGCAACCGATATTCTTTTTGATTCGGCGGCGGAGCTTGGTTATCAGTCTACCCGCTCAGGCGGCCATAATGTCTACACTAATCTCTGATTAGGCAGCCATAGCGAAAGTTGTTTCGCCTTTTGTGTTTTGAATATTCAGATTAAAGTGCTAATTATCCAACGCACTGCGTGCTTACACCTACCAATACCTATGCTGTCAAAACCAATACAGCCCCAAAGAACTGCGGCAAATATCGGTAAACATAACTTATTGGAAAGATTTGTTTTAGAAACTTGCTAAGTGCCCTTTATTCAAAAGAGAATGCTATCTATATATTATTATTCTATATCATAATTTGTTTTGCGTGAGGGATAGAAACGGTATCCTTTTTATTGGTGCAAAGGCTGCGATTAAATTTATTAATATGATAATTGCACCAATAAAAAGATACAAGTGGATAGCCCGGCCACAGGCGCGCCCAAATTAAAAATACCTGTATTGTCTTGTATAATAGTCAACCAAAAGAGAATTATGGGATTTAATATATAAATTCGCAACTTATTATTAAAATATTGAAATAAAATGAAACAGCGTTACCAGTTTTTAGTTTACTGTTTATTGATTATTAGTTCTTCAACCGCATTTTCACAAGATAATAGTCCATGGAAAGAGTTTGGAGCAAAAACCTTTTCCAGTGTATATACCAATGCAGGATGTCATGAGTATAGCCTTACAAATGGTCAGGGATTTAGTGTTTATTTAAAGAATAAAGGCATACAGGCAGTACATGTAACAGGCGTTGTAGTTGCTAAAACTGTTTGTGGTAATGATGTTACCAGTCAGTTTAGTGTTAACCTTGCTCCTGGACAGATTTCTAATGGGTCCGACTTTTTTCAGGGCGGAAATGGTCAGACTGGTGTAGTAAAACCGGAAGATTGTAAAGGGATCAGGTACGCTAAGCTTCCTTATAGCAAGTTTATCAATAGAATTAAAAATGTATCACTAGCAAATGTGAATGTTACTCCATTAAACGACAGCTCATTTATTGCTTTACCAAACAATGCAGC
>JBAXVH010000252.1:0-2493 GCA_037129215.1 Bacteroidota bacterium
GTAGAATTCGCTCAAATGGAGCATAAAAAACCACCCTCGTTTTGGAGAGTGGTTTAAACTTTTATTAAAAAGTTGATGTCTAATTTGAATTAATCCTAATCCTTAACTAAACGAACTGACATCCCAAACAATTTGTATACATCACTGGACCTAGGCCTAGCTAAGGCACTATTTTCGTTTTGTATAATTCTTACAATGGGGTATTCTGAATCGATTAATGTTGTGCTCCACCACACGCCATACATTCCAATTGAAATAAAATCACCGATAAAAGAAGGACGAAGGCCTCCTGGAAGGGCGAAGAATTTACTACTATTTGTTGCATCAGTATTTGGACTTAACCAATAAGTTGTTCCAGTTGTTTTCATCTCCCCTCCTGCTACATCATCTCCACCTAAATAATCACTTAATATTGTCCATTCTGCATCAGATGGAACATGCCAACCCGCAGGGGCTATTTTTTTTCTTATACTAATGTCTGTCTTTGATGCTTCATCGAAAATTCCGGCCACTGCATACCAATTATATAACTTTCCATAAGTAGTTCCATTTGCAGAATTATTTTCGTAATAACACCATGCACCTGTTGTTAATCCGGCCCATTCAGAAGGATCTGTTACCTGCGGTATTGTAGTACCATCACTATAGGTTGTTACATCTAAATTTTTATCAGTCCATATTTGTTCGCCAATTCTAACGCTAGATAAATTATTATTTTCTGATACAGTTCCACAAGTTGTACATCTAAAAATATAAAATTGGGTAGGAGAACCTGCATTACTTCCACTTACATTATTTGCTCTGTAAAATCCAGGTTTTGTTGGTCTTGTTGTGCTTGAATAATCAAACCCATTGTACCCCATATAAACTACATTCCCTGACCCTAGTGGCCCTTGAGGATTGTTATTAAACTTATAAGACGCTTGACCATCAGTTATAATTGCAACTGTCGATAAACTAGGACTAACTATATTAATAGTTTGCGAGACACTATTGCCACATGCATCTGTAAATGTAATGTTTGAAGAACCTGACGATGAAATTGCAGTTACAAAACCAGAATTATTTACTGAAGCAATACTAGGTGCTGAACTTAACCATCCATTGTAGGAATTTGGAACAGTTAAACTTACAGCATAAGTACCTTCTGAACATACTATATATGGACCAGCAACTGCAAATGCTGGCGCAGGTGTAGAAATAGTACTACTTATAGTTCTTGATTGGGAAACAGCACCAGAAGATGCCACAGAAATAGTTCCTGAAACTCCAATAGTTGCCCCTGCAACTAGTCTTACATACAAAGTGGAACTAACAGTATTTGATATACTAGGAGTTAAACTTATGCTTGAAACATAACTTGTATTTGAAACAGTAGCTATTTCAAAACCTGTGGGCGCAGAAACTGTAACATTTGAAGTTAAATTAGATCCGGTTACATTAAAAGTAGTTGGTGATGATGCCACTCCAGAACAATTTGATGTTAATGTAGCTAGGGGTGCTGTAATAGCAACAGTTGGTATTAGCACAGTTGTTGTTATTGCATTAGAACTATATGAAGTTAAACCATTTCTAGTTGCATTATAATTGTTTAAAATATCAGCTTGACTTAAAACACTATTATAATTATGAACAGCAGCAATTCTACCTATCCAAGGATATGAACCATCAATGTTAGATCCAATATAAAATTCATTAGTGCTATTAACACTTCTACTCATTAAATTTATATAAGCTGTACCTAAAAGATTTGCATCAACATACAACTTTGCATCTGAACCACTAACAACAACAGTATAATAATGCCATTCATTTTTAATTGAATTTAATACTTCAGGACCTGACCCTAAACCTACACTTCTAAATGGATTTTCGTCTGAATCCCAAACATTCCAATCTATAAAATTTGTGAAAAATAAATCTGGACCTTGGAGATTTGGACCTGCATTGAATAACATTCCACCAGTAGTATTAACATCATAAGCCCATAAATTAAATGTCATTCTACTTGACTTTTGAGCTATTGGTGCGCTAATAGTACTACCATTAAAATTAAAATAAGTTATCCCATTAGTAATACCTGAACTAATATTATTTGAAAAACTTGTAGAATTATTTCCTAGACCACTCAAATCATTCCAAACAGTTCCTGTACCAGAATAACTAGCAGGATTTCCAGCATCAAGGTATTGAACTAAGTTTGAAGTAATTAAAGTTCCACTATTAAATTCTTTTACAATCACACTTATTTGATCATTATTATTTAAGCTATTAGTTTGATATGTTGATAATGTAGCTGAGGGAATAATCGCATTATTTTTATACCACTGATATGTCGGATTTGTAAAAACAGAAGTATTGGCTGTAAAAGTGACAATAGTGCCTTGAATAATTGTATTTGATACAGCAGAAGAAGTAATAGTAACAGTATTTGGAATAGGAATAGTAGTAACTATATCATAATTATTTGCCTTTGTAATATTTGCTTTAGGT
>JBAXVH010000253.1:0-2493 GCA_037129215.1 Bacteroidota bacterium
TTTTACCATTATTGGTTTAGTGTTAAACTAACATAGATAGAATTGTTTAGTCATCTTTCCCCATTAGGTGAAAAATTATTTTACCCCAACAATTGTGAAGGATTACTTTTGCGCCAAATTAATGTAACCATGCAAAAGGACACCGCAATATTCTCTCTTATTAATCAGGAACTGGAAAGACAAAGAAGAGGATTGGAATTGATCGCTTCTGAAAACTTTACTTCTCTGCAGGTAATGCAGGCAATGGGCAGTGTATTAACCAATAAGTATGCTGAAGGGTATCCTGGAAGAAGATATTATGGTGGTTGCGAGATAGTAGATCAGACTGAACAACTGGCTATAGACAGATTAAAAGAGATTTTCAACATAGAATATGCCAATGTACAACCCCATAGTGGTGCACAGGCAAATGCTGCAGTGATGCTTGCTTTGCTGCAACCAGGCGATGCAATTCTTGGATTAGACCTTAGCATGGGCGGTCATCTTACCCACGGTTCTGCAGTAAACTTCAGTGGTAAAATATATAAACCTCATTTCTATGGTGTAACTAAAGAGGAAGGTTTGATTGATTACGAAATGCTGGAAGCAAAGGCGAGAGAAATAAAACCTAAACTAATTATTTGTGGTGCCAGTGCTTACAGTAGAGATATAGATTATGCCCGTATTAGAAAAGTGGCAGACGAAGTAGGTGCTTTTGTGTTGGCGGATATTGCTCACCCTGCTGGTTTAATTGCTAAAGGCTTATTGAGTTATCCTTTTGATCATTGCCATATTGTTACCTCTACTACACACAAAACTTTGCGTGGACCTCGTGGTGGTGTAATAATGATGAAGAAAGATGTAGAAAATCCATTTGGTTTGAAAGATGTCAAAGGTAACCTGAGAATGATGAGCAATCTGATGGATATGGCAGTATTCCCTGGTACTCAGGGTGGACCGCTGGAACACGTAATTGCCGCTAAAGCAATTGCCTTTGGTGAAATTCTTACAGATGAGTTTACTACTTATGCTCATCAGGTAAAAAGCAATGCTCAGACAATGGCTGCAGCATTTACCAACAGAGGATACAATATTATTAGTGGCGGTACCGACAACCACCTGATGCTGATAGATCTTAGAAATAAAAACATCTCTGGTAAAAAAGCAGAGCAGGTATTGCAACTGGCTGATATTACTGCCAACAAGAATATGGTTCCTTATGACGACAAGAGCGCATTTGTTACTTCGGGTATTCGCTTTGGAGTGGCTGCTATTACTACCCGTGGTTTGAAAGAAGAGCATATGGAAAATGTAGTAGACCTGATAGATCGTTCCTTAATGAATGCTGACAATGAAACTGAATTAGCAGCTATCAGAAAGAAAGTGAATGAATTGATGAGTGCATTTAATCTTTATCCAGAGTTAGGATAGATTAATTAATAATTAAAAATTAAGAATAAATACAGTTGGTGTGATATTTTATTACCTACAACTTAATACTTAAAACATATTATGATACAACGGATTCAGACTATCTGGTTATTATTAGCAACTGCGATGGGTATTACTTCTTTAAAATTGCCTACTTATAGTGGTCATAGAATAAATGATGTCATACCTCCTATTGTAGTTTCAAACATTACCGGATCATACAATATCATGCTGATGGTGGCTACCATCGCCACTGCCACGCTGGCATTTCTGGCTATCTTTTTATTTAAAAACAGAAAACTGCAGATCAAAGTAGTGTCAACAGCATTGGTATTATCCCTTATCACTTTATTTTTATATTACTGGCAATCAAAAGCATTTATTGTAGCTGAAAGTAATTATACTTTAACAGCAATTCTGCCTATTTCTATCCCTGTATGGCTTATTCTGGCTATCCGAGGGATTACAAAAGATGAAAAATTGATCAAGAGTTTAGATAGACTGCGATAGGTTTTTAGGATATTTTACCAATACAATTTCTATTATTTTAAAAATGTATTTTGTAAAGTAAACTATTCTCTTATTTTTGCAGCCCGAACGGAGATTGTAGCTCAGTTGGTTAGAGCGCTAGTTTGTGGCACTAGAGGTCGGGGGTTCGAGACCCCTCATTCTCCCTAAATAAAAATAAAAGTCTTGTAAATCAATATTTACAAGACTTTTTTATTACTACTATGTGTCATACAAACTACTGGATAATATTTCTGTTGCCGTCGATTATTTTATTATTAATTGGCATAATATTACTAATTGCAATTAATGATACCATGCTACCCTATTCCTGGATGGGCACTATCCAAAAAGGCTGGATAGCTGGTATTGCCGAAAAGATTAGCAACAGTCTACAAAACCAATTGAAAGAAAATGGCCCTAAGTTAGTCGCCAGCATTACCAATCAAAACACGGTAGAAAAGATTAGACCAATGATGGAAGAAGAGGTAGAGAAGTTCCTTCGTGAAAAACTACCGGCACAGATGCCCATGATATCCATGTTTATTGGAGACCGTACCATTAATCAGTTAAAAG
>JBAXVH010000254.1:0-2478 GCA_037129215.1 Bacteroidota bacterium
GCACCTACTCCGTTTACGAAGATATCACTCAGGTAAAATGAAGTACCAAAGTTTCTATCGAATATCAATAAGATAAATCCGGATAATAGTACCGGGAAAGAAAGTACCCCAAGTACTGCGGTAAAGAATAATGCCCATACAGTAAGTGGTAAACGAGTCATACTCATTCCCTTTGTACGCATATTTAATACAGTAGCTATATAGTTAAGACCTCCTAATAAAGAAGATACTACGAATAAAGCCATTGCAACAATCCACAGATCCATACCGGTTTTAGAACCAGGAGAAGCAGAACCTAAAGCACTTAAAGGAGGGTAAGCTGTCCAGCCACCACTAAAAGGACCAGTTTCTACAAACATAGAACAAAGCATTACACAACCTGCTATAAAGAAGAACCAGTAGCTAAGCATGTTCATGAATGGAGAAGCCATATCTCTTGCTCCACATTGCAATGGAATAAGGAAGTTGGCGAATGTTCCACTCAATCCAGCAGTTAATACAAAGAATACCAGTACGGTACCGTGCGTAGTAACCAAAGCATAATAAGCTTCTGGAGTGATATGTCCACCCTTTGCCCATTTACCTAAGATATCTTCCAGCCAAGGGAAAGAAGTATCAGGATAACCTAATTGTAAACGAAAGAAAACACTCATTAATCCACCCAGTACAGCCCATATCATACCAGTGATAAGAAACTGTTTAGCAATCATTTTATGATCCATACTAAAGATGTACTTGGATATAAAAGACTGATGATGTTCGTGGTGATCGTGATGACCATGAGCATCGTGTGAAGTATGTAAAGTAGCCTCGTGACTCATATTCTTATTCTTTTCTATTGCTAAAATTATTATTGTTCTTTCTTATTTGGTTGCCATTGTGCTGGTAGAAACAGCAGTCATTGCAGTTGCAGCAGGTTTGGTAGTATCAGCAGCTTTTTCTACTGGTGCTTTCTCTGGGAAGGCAGCAAAGTAGTAAGGCTTTTGTTTTGCTAACCATGCATCGTATTCTTCCTGAGAAACTACTACAATCACACCCTTCATAGAGTAGTGACCGTTTCCACACATCTGATCGCAACTTATTTCGTACTGGAAATTTGGATTGCCAGTCTTTGTTTTCATTTCTTCGGTAGTAAACTTAGGCGTAAACCACATAGTAGTAGGTATACCAGGAACAGCATCCATCTTTAAACGGAACTGACTAAGACCAACATCATGTATAACATCTCTTGAACCGATAATTAATTTACATGGTTTTCCTTTTACCACATACATAGTACCTTCCGTTACTATATCATCATGAGAAAACGGATCGTCTTTTAAGTTTAAATCAGCACTATCTTTCCAGATCAATCCAAGAGAGTTAGAAGCAGGATCAATTACCTTAAAATATTTTTTACCAAAGGTTGCATCCTTACCTGGATAGCGGAATATCCATCCAAATTGTTTACCGGTAACTTCTACCTGTAAAGCATCTTTAGGTGCTTCGCTGGTAAAGAAAGACCAGTTCTTCAAACCAAATACAATTAACCCCGTTAGTACAATTGCAGGTACAGAAGTCCACAATACTTCCAGAAAAGTACTATGTGCAAAGAAGTATACCTTACGGTTTTCTTTCTCCTGATATTTATACGCCAATACAAACAATAATATCTGAGTAGCAATAAATACTATACCAGTAACACCCAGTGTCCAGTAGATCATCATATCTACTTTCTCCCCTTGAATAGAAGCTGCCTCTACTGATAATAATGTTTTAGAGAAATACAGTTTATTGCAATACCAAACACCAATCAATCCCAATACAAGGAAGGCAATCATTAAGAAGCCATTGATTTTGTTGGTTTGTTTGCGGTTTTGTTCTTCCCCTTTTAGTACAGCTACGTATTCGCTTGCTTTAGCTATTTGAAAAATAACTACAAATACCAGCAGTATAACGGCTAATGATAAGTACATAGTCATAATATATTCCGTAATTTTCTATTGTTATCTAATCCTTCTATTGTTTCATCCGTAATAAGCTGCAATAATAGGTATTGCAACTTATATTATGAAGTGTGCAACTTCACACACTGTTAATTTGTATAAAATATTTATTCTCTCTCTGCCTTTAACCCTCCACTAAAAGGTTATGCAGTATGATGAATAATGCTTTCTTTTAAGAAAGGATGATATTTAGATATCAATGGTTTACTCGCTAATGCCTTAGCAACGAAATGAATCATTACACCAACAAAGAAGCTTAATACACCAAAATCCAACCATCCTAACGATGCACTACCCGGACGTACACTTCCCATTACCATCTGATAAAAATCTACCCAGTGACCAAAGATGATCAGCACTGCCATAAAAGTTATCAGTGAATAATTTCTTTTAGCTCCTGCCTTCATTAAGATAAGGATAGGGCAAACGAAATTGATAATCAGGTTTAAGAAGAATATACCTCTTCTTAAACCTAATTATCAATTTCGTTTGC
>JBAXVH010000255.1:0-2468 GCA_037129215.1 Bacteroidota bacterium
GAATAGCTACCCACATTATGGCGCTTACCCAATACAATTACTTTATTACCCAAACTTGCTCTTTCAGCTATTTCAGGGTTCAATACCTTGTATTTCCTGATAAGCAATTTAGCCATCATCTTTTTATGCTTGGTACCCTTCTTTAGCGATATAGTCAGTGCATCAGTCCCTCCTGCCTTTTTCTTCTGTCTATTCTTTATAGGCACCTCTTTGGAGGTAGAATATTTCACAATCTTCGCACGCAAAGCAGTCATTTCAGTGTCTTTAATATTCGTAAACACCGTCAACAAATTATCGTTTATCTGCTTTTCAACTGCTTCTGCTCTTTGTACTGCCTCTTCCTTCTTTACAAAATAAAAATAAGAAAACGAAAAATCAACAGAAGAAGCTAATTCAGTGTTATTTACCGAATTGGCTTTCGATATGCACCTTTCTACAATTCCTTCCAGCGTTTCAGCCACATCTCTTTTCATGCTATTTACAGAGTTAGCAGTCTCAGCAGGTATTTTAGCCTGTACTTTAATAGCAATGTCAGAGTCGGTCAATGCCAACGCCAATCCATCACTTTCAGTTTTATATTCTGGTAGGTCAATTAATATAGCAGGGAAATCAACTTCGATGCTTTTCATTACTCTTTGCGTTTCAAGTTCCGCTGCTTGTACTAAATCCATAGTTTTGATTTTTAATAATTAATAATTTCTTTCATATAAAATTGTAACTCTTCAAAGCTTAATTTTTATTCATTAATCGAAAAAACAATTTAACCGTTTAACCATCTATCGCTACTTTTTCATTCTCTAGTTAAGTAACAACATCTCAATACTAAGTTCCTTTTTCATCATATAAAGTTCCAAATAGAATAAGCCAAGTTTCAAAAGCGATATACCAAGTTGCTAAATGGATAGGCTAAGTTTATATTT
Organism: Bacteroidota bacterium; assembly: GCA_037129215.1. GTDB lineage: Bacteria > Bacteroidota > Bacteroidia > Chitinophagales > Chitinophagaceae > CANFLJ01. The sequence continues at coordinate 921 of JBAXVH010000255.1, forward strand.
CCTATTACTAAGTAGCTAAATGGATATGCTAAGTCCAAAAAGGGTAATACAAAGTGAACACACCTCAATATCAAGTAGTAAAATGGTATCGTCAATTCTAAAAAGGATAATACAAAGTAGCAAATTGATATAGCAAAGTAAGTTTTATCAAATGCTAGGCTAAGTATCCATTCCTATACTAACCCAATACCTTCCTTTTCACAAATCCCATCTAACTTATATTTCTAAGAACTTTATCTTTTAAAACACCAAACCTATAGCTATCAGCCCGCAATTCCTATGTCAAGCATCATACCCTACAATGTTTCTAAACAGTTAGAAATCCACCACTAAAGCGTAACTTCAAAGATTTACAAAATATATGTTGCTTCTGAAAAAGTCCAATATATACTCATAGCTATACTGCCATTGGTTATTAGCCCAACATTGCAGTATTAATTGTATAAAATAAAAAAGGAAATAAGTATAAAAAAGCAGAAAATATTATCCTCAAAAAGAGCGATTCTTTCTAAAATAACCCCCAAATCACCAAAATAAAAAAATAAACCAAACAATAAAGCAGAATAATAGCCACTTTAAGATTGTTTTCCCTAAAAGTTGAAGCCTCACAAACTATAAGTATTAAACATCAAACCTTTTAAACTATAATAGTTAAATCGCTTGCGATTCTCTCTGTTCTCTGTATTTGTATTTTAAAAAACTCCGTGTTCCTCTGTGCCGCCGTGGCTCCTGTGTTCAATGTATTTGTATTGCTCACGACTCACAATGTATTTTCACGACTCACGTAAAGAACTAAAAAGTGATAGATATAAATCCTCCTATTTTGAACAGCCAACCTTAATGGATTTAATTATTCAATAACTAATAGTTATATAAACAAAAAACCCTCAGCAATTCAAATTGCTGAGGGTTCTGTATTTCTCCTGTCTCCTGTCTCCTATCTCCTGTCTCCTGTCTCCTACCTCCTACCTCCTCACTCCTATCTCCTTATTTAATACGCTCTTTTTTAAGTTTACCCCACCATGGAGCCGCTTTTAGCATAGGAGCAATATCTTTAGGACATTTCTGCTGAGCATCCAATACCGCTATCAAAGCCATATTAACAATACTACGAACAGAACTGCCTAATTGCAATACATGCACAGGTTTCTTCAATCCCATTAATATAGGTCCAATAGCATCTGATCCTCCCACTTCTTTCAATAAGTTATAAGCTACGTTACCTGCAGCCAGATTTGGGAAAATAAGGGTATTCACTTCTTGTCCTACCAGTGTACTAAACGGATAATTCTCCTTCATGATGTCTTTATTGAAAGGCAACGAAGCTTGCATTTCACCATCTATTACCAATTTAGGATCACGTTTCTTAACTATGTTCGTTGCTTCGGCTACCATTCTTGCTTCAGGAGAATCGCTGCTACCAAAGTTGCTATAACTCAACATGGCTATTCTTGGAGTAAGATTAAAATTCTTCACTACTTTAGATACCAGCATGGTTATATCTGCTAATTCATCGGCAGTAGGATTAAAATTAATAGTAGTATCTGC
>JBAXVH010000256.1:0-2466 GCA_037129215.1 Bacteroidota bacterium
CATTTTAATATTATCCCAGAATCCTGAGCCTTTTAATTTCTCTACTCTTTCGCTTACAGGAACCGAAGCGGGTGTTTCATCAACCACAGGTTCATTAACTGTTTCGGTAACAACCTGCTTTAAACTGTTTGGTACAGAAACCTTTACGAAAGAAGTTTCGAACTCTTTATGTTTATTATCAAAGTCGTTGTACCCTTTTAATATCAACCCTATACAGGTAGAGTACATTGGCTTCTTTAATTCATCAATATGATTGGTTACAAGGTGCTCATTAGGATAACCTACACGAGCATTTAAACCAGTAACAAATTCAGTTAACTGTAATAAATGTTTTAACTGAGAACCACCACCAGTAAGGATGATACCACCATTCAGCATTCTGCTATCCATACCCACCTGTTTAAGGTGATAGGCAACAAAATCTAAAATCTCACCCATTCTTGCCTGAATAATCAGAGAAAGATTTTTTACACTGATCTCTTTACTTGGCAATCCTCTCAACCCTGGTATAGTGATATAAGCATTTGCTTTTGTTTCGTCGGCTAAAGCGCTACCAAACTGAATCTTCATTGCTTCAGCCTGTGTTTTTAATACGCCTAATCCTTTCTTGATATCATCGGTAATATTCTCGCCACCAAAAGGTATAACAGCAGTATGTTTTAAGATACCTTCATGGAAGATAGCCAGATCGCTGGTACCACCACCAATATCCAGTACCGCTACACCAGAATCCATATCCATGCTGCTCATTACTGCGCTTGCACTTGCTAATGGCTGCAATACAAGATCCTTTGTTTTAAGGCTACTTCTTTCTACTGCACGATTGATATTTCTGATCGCATTTTTATCCCCTGTAATAATGTGAAAAGTTGCACCAACTTTTACACCCATATAACCAACCGGGTTCTTGATGTTCTGAAAATTATCTACACTAAAGTCCTGTGGTATTACTTCGATAATCTGATCGCCAGCAGGAATAAAAGTTTTCTTTTGATTTTCTACCAGTTGCTCTACTTCAAACTTCTGGATTTCAATGTCAGAGTTTTGTCTAACAATATCTCCACGAGTCTGAAGACTCTTAATATGATGTCCTGCGATACCAACATACACCTCATTAATTTCTAAGTCAGGGTTGTTTTTATAGCAGTTTTCCAAAGCCTGTTTAATAGAGTCGATAGTCTGATCGATATTTAATACCTGACCATGCTGAACCCCACTACTGTTAGCTCGGCCAAATCCAAGTATCTCCAGTTTCCCCTGTTCATTCTTTCTGCCTGCAATAGCAGCGATCTTGGTTGTACCAATATCTAATCCAACAATAATAGGTGCCTCATTCTGACTCATATATTTTCGTTTTTAAGGATATTAATCCGTTTACAATTAGTTATTTTTATTCATGACCGCCTTCGGAACCTGCGGTTTTTTAATATTTTCTTTCTTATTTAAACTACTACCAATAGATGATAACGGAATATCTGTCTGTTTATTTTGTTTAACAACAGAAAGTTTCTGCTCTTTTTTAGGGGCATTATCCGCTACAGTAGCTTTCTTTTTATCAACAGAATCCTTTGCCATCGAAACTACAGGGGTATTCGATGCTGTAGTATCTCTTATAACTGCTACAGAATCTGCTGTATAATTTGCTGCTGTTTTAGATGCTACCACCTGATTATCATACTCTACATTCAGTCTGGTATAAGCCGACATATCCTTTGCATAGAACACATTTTTATAAAATGCTTTCAGCTTTCTAAGCTTACTATCAATAGAATCGGCAGGGCCAAATTCCACCAGATGATTGCCCATTGCAGGCACCAGTTCGAAGGTTGCTTTTGGGGTAATATTCACCTGTGCAATCTGTGCATTCCAGAAACTATCACTCGTAATTTTATTTACCAGCTTAACCGTATTCTTCAGCAACACACTATCCGGTGAGGATAATGTATCCTTGTTGCTGGTGAAACCTGTGATAACCAAAACTCTTGCACTTGCCTTACCTGTTAATGGCAATCTATTCGCAAAGGCATCAATATAGAATGATTGATTATCTACACAGAAAACTCTTGCCTTAGGCTCTCTCTGTTTTACCGATACTTCCAATACATTTTGTTTATCAAAGAACAACTGCACATCCCTGATCCAATGATTCTGTTTTATAACATTCTCTAATGCAAACAGATTGATGGTATTAATCTCCTTCCCTATTACTGATCCATTAATATTCACCAGTTCTATCACATCGTCCTTTTCTATAAAGCTTTCCTGGTCTACATTTTTAATTTCTACATTAATGCCAACACAGGCATGGTGACTTTTAATTCTGGAGGCAGCTCCCAACAGGACAATAGTTACTACCCCTGCTGCAATCCAGCAAGAAGTAATAATCCTGTTTTTAAGAAGCTGATTCATTTTCATCTATTTAGTCTCTAAAATATTTTTAACCGGAATCACCAATGTATCTATATC
>JBAXVH010000257.1:0-2457 GCA_037129215.1 Bacteroidota bacterium
CTTATTTGCTTTACAAAATCCAAGTATTTACTATCCTCTTTTACTACCCTATTAAAGTATTCTACACTTCTGGCAACATTAAATCTAATAGGAAATATGTGAACTGGTATAAATTCCTGACCACTCTGACGAGCATAACTTGCAATAATATAAAGTTCTTCTATCTGATTGTCCATGATGGGTATACAACCTACTGTAACACAACTTCCATGTATATATATATCACCTCCTGGGTGAACAGAATCGCTTTTAATTTCATCGGAGATATTGGGGTAGTTAATACCCAAGGCCATATGATAGGTGCTACTTGGTTTAAATAGATTGACGTAATAAAATCCTTCAGGAACCTGATAATCTCCTTCCATTCTTTTAGGTCCTAATGAACCACTAAGAGCACCTATTTTATAGGTTTTAAATAGCTTGAATTTTTCCTTTGCATTATTTCTTACCCAAAGCTCCATCTGACTATCATACTTAAAGCTTCTGATATAAATCTGTGCTGCAGGCCAGGTAATTCCAACAGCTGCAAATTGTTTCTTTAAAGTATCCTCTTTCTGTTTAAATACAGCCTTAGCATTTGAATTGGATTTCTGCCATTCTACAAAGCCGCCCTTCTGAGCAGTAGCAAACTGAACAACAAACAATACTATACCTATAAACAAAATTCTTTGGAAAGAAATCATACTTAATACAAGTTCCTTGACTGTGATTATGTAATTTAATTAGTTTTTGGCATCCAGAATTACCGGAGAAGATTTGCCACCGCCCATAATAATTACTTTAGCATTAGGGGATGTAACCAATTCTTTCATCACCTTAATCTGCTCGTATTGTAATTGTTTATCACCAAGACCTGTACTAATAATTTTTTGATAATCTGCTATACCTTGTGCTTCCACTCTTTTACGTTCTGCTTCTTGTTTCTCTTTCTGTAAAACAAACTCCATTTTCTGAGCATCCTGTTCTGCTTTTATCTTTTCTTCTATGGACCCTTTTACACTATTGGGTAAGGTAATATTACGAACCAGTAGCTGTTCCAAAAACAAGCCTCTTTTTTTGAAATCCTCGTCTATACTCTTAAATATTCTTGTTTGAAACTCATCCCTTTTCTTTGAATAAAGATCATTAGCGGTATAATAAACAGAGTTATCTCTAATTTTAGTTCTGGTAACAGGGCGAACAACTTTGTCCTTAAAATCCATACCTGTTTCTCTAGTTAGCCTTGGTAATTCAGCAGGTATAGCTCTATATAAAACGGTAAGATCTATGATTACTTCCAAACCATCAGCTGTTAAAACTCTTATAGCATCATCCCCAGCTTTGTCACCTTCATCATGCACCCCACTCATTGTATAATTCTGCGTTTTAATATCTACAGACTTAATATCCAGCAATGGATTTACTACATGTAATCCACTTGCTAAAACCTCGTTTTCTACTTTACCAAATAATTGCTGTACGCCTACCTGCCCAGCGTCTATTTGCTTTATGCAAGATGTTAGAAATCCAATCACAATGATTAATAATCCCAACAATCTAATAACATTAGAAAATGGTGAAAATTGATTATTCATTTTCTTAACTGAAAATGATATTATAAAGACTATAATGCCTAATAAAATAAGAAACATATAAAATAATTTCGGCTAAGTTATAGGTTATTAATACAATAGCCTTTTTTAAAATAGATAGAATTGATAAATGGTTGTTTAAACAGACAAATGGCTTAACGGTGCTTTTTCAATAATTCAGCAGAACTATCCAGTCCTTCATAGAATTCATCTCCATACTTACGAATCAATGCTTCTTTCAAAAACACGTAGGCTGGAACTTTTAGTTTATCTCCTAACTTACAACCTCCACTACAAAGTACATCCCGAGGTTCGTAGTTAAGGTATTCTATATCAGGATCTATCTTACTCTTTGATATTTTAATAGGATACAAATGACAACTGATTGGCTTCTTCCATTTTGTCAATCCATTATTATACGCCTGTTCAAAACTACACATGATTACTCCCTTTTTATCCTTGTAGCCGTATGCACACAAACCATCATTTATACTTGGAGTAACCCACCCAAAGTCTTTATCATATACGTACTTGCCTACCTTTTCTACTACAGCTATTCCTGCAGGAGTCATGTAAGGTTTTGCAGCATCATAAGATTCTAGTACGTCATCCAGTTCTTCATCCGTCAGAGGAGCCCCGGCATCTCCATCTTCGCAACATCCACCTTTACACTTCGATAAATCACAAACAAAATGTTCCGTCACCACTTTGTCACTAATCAACTTATTATCAATTGCCAACATATCTATAGCTATTTTTTAAAATGTATTCCGTCCCCCTGTATTCTCCTGATTCCTGTATTCCTATTGCCTCCTTGCCTATTGCCTCTTGGCCTTGTATTCTCCTGACTCCTACCTCCTGTCTCCTATCTCCCAGTGTTCTATAG
>JBAXVH010000258.1:0-2456 GCA_037129215.1 Bacteroidota bacterium
TCAGAACCATATCCATTAAACAAGCAGCATAGTGGGAAATAAATTTATGCACCCGGCAGTATAGTTCTTCCTCTCAATCATTTTATGTAACCCTGAATATGCCCGAAATAGATGCCAATGCCAATAATTATGATGGCATATTAGTATCGATGAGCTGGGGCAATAATATATATGAAGGTTTACCTGAAGTATATAATAACAATTCTTATTCTTTTACGCATCAACCAGGGCAACTTACTGTAGAAGTACAAGGTGTTAATAGCGCAAATGTACTTCCACCTGCATCTACTGTAAGGATGAAAATAGTCATTATTCCATCTAATTAAGGTTGGAATAGACTACATCTTTTACTTCGATAATGGGAAAAATTAGTCCCATTAGCAAAATTTATGATAGGTTTGCTCCCTAATTGATGAATAGAATACCATATTATCAATAGCAGTTCTTCTATGTCTTAGCTTGTTCGGCACACTTCCGCATCAGCAACAGACAGTTGATAATTTTTATTTTTTTAGAACATTAATCAGGTGTATTTGTTTTATTGACTTCGAACTCAATATTTAATATTGGCAACACATGAACAATAAAGTGGCAATTTGCCGTGTAGAACATTTTAATGCAGCGCATCGCTTACATAATCCTCTTTGGTCGGATGAAAAGAACAAAGAAGTGTTTGGGTTGTGCAACAATAAAAACTATCATGGTCATAACTATGAGATGATAGTAAAAGTAATTGGTAGCATAGTTCCTGAAACCGGATTTGTAATAGACATTAAAACACTGAGCAATCTGATAAAGGAAAAGGTGCTGGATAGGTTCGATCATAAGAACTTAAACCTTGATGTTGCAGAATTTGAAAACTTGAATCCTACAGCCGAGAACATAGCTGTAGTTATTTATAACCTACTAAGACCTTCTATAAATGAAGGGCTTGAACTAAAAGTTACATTATATGAAACCGAACGAAACTTTGTTGAATATCCATATTAATAACGACAGAATAGAACTGAGTAATACTATGATAGACGATATTGGAGATAACCATATCAGTACATCGGCCGATACACCATTGCGCCATGATGCCTTTGATATGAGCGATGCTGAAAAGGAAGTAGCAATAGAAAAACATTTCCGTTCTATTATGGAAATAATGGGTCTTGATCTTACGGATGATAGTCTGCAAGGCACCCCAAAACGTGTGGCTAAAATGTATATTCAGGAAATATTCAGCGGTTTGAATCCTGCTAATAAACCATCTGTTGCATTGTTCGATAATAAGTACAAGTACAACGAGATGCTGATAGAAAAAAACATCTCTTTTTATAGTAATTGCGAGCATCATTTTGTACCCATTATTGGTAAGGCACATGTGGCTTATATCAGCAATGGAAAAGTAATAGGACTGAGCAAACTAAATAGACTGGTACAATATTATGCAAAGCGTCCGCAAGTTCAGGAACGCCTTACAGTACAGATAGGCAAAGAACTGCAGAAGATAATGGAGACTGAAGATATTGCTGTAATCATTGATGCTAAACACCTATGTGTTGCCAGTAGAGGAGTGGAAGATGACACTTCTTCTACTGTTACTGCTTTCTATGGTGGTAAGTTTGCTGAAGGAAAAACTAAAGAAGAATTTCTAAGATTAATAGAGCTGAAGACAGAGTTCTAAACCCCTATCCTCTGCAGAGAAGTTCAATAGGCTTAAAGCGTTCAAATCGTTTAAGGTTAATACAGAGATACTGTTTGCAAATTAACTTGATATATTTGTATTCTTTTAGTTTTTTGAACATTAGTCTTTAGTTATTTATTGTATTATCATTTATCTCTTATCTTAGTACCTTAATCTATTCAGTGATGACTCGTATTATCTCTTACAACACCAATGGTATTCGTGCTGCAATAAAGAAAGGTTTTATAGAATGGCTGCAAACTAATCCTGCTGATATTATCTGTATACAGGAAACTAAGGCCATGAAAGATGATGCCGATTATAAAAGCATTGAAGCTCTTGGATATCACACTTACTGGTTCTCGGCTCAAAAGAAAGGTTATAGTGGTGTTGCTGTTTTTACTAAAATTATTCCCGAGAATATTGTGTATGGGAGCGCCATAGAACAAAGCGATTTTGAAGGCAGGGTTATCAGAATTGATTATAAAAATTTTACACTGGTGAATGCCTATTTCCCATCGGGTACCAGTGGAGATGAAAGACAAATATATAAGTATCAGTGGCTGGAAGAGTTTCATGATTACTTACAACAATTAAGAAAAGAAAAGCCTAATCTGATTATTACGGGCGACTACAATATTTGTCACGAAGCAATTGATATTCATGATCCTAAAGGCAACAAAAACTCGTCGGGTTTCTTGCCGGAAGAAAGAGAATGGTTTACAAAGTTTCTGGCATCAGGATATGTAGACACTTTCCGTAAACTTCACCCAGATACTACTGG
>JBAXVH010000259.1:0-2447 GCA_037129215.1 Bacteroidota bacterium
GGCTATACCTCTATGGGTGGTGGTGTAAGATCCAGAAATGAGAATCTGATATTTGGTACTATGGAATTCAAAGCTGCTTATTACCCCAGAACTACCCTGAATTATAATCAGTGGAGAATTACTTTTAATACAGAACTTTCTTACCGCTATAACTCGCGGTATATAAAGAAACCAGACTTTATAAATGTAAACTAACGCTATAACTTTAAAACGTTAGAACTCTTGATTAATACCACAATCTTGCTTCCGTCAATCTGCAGTATGCAATGGCTTCTTTGCCTATTGGGGTCCTTTTTTCCGTAGAAGGTATCCTGATGATTTTGGTGAAGACAGTTTTAATACAACCAACAATATCGAAGTTTGTTTCTTTAAGGTAATTCAAGCCCCACATGAAGGCTGTGCTATAAAAATATCTTACCGGTAGATAACGCCAGGCCACCCTGCTTTTGTTCACCCACATCATGGCTATCTTCTCTTTCTTAGGCTTTCTGCCAAGAGGAGATTCTTTGTGCAGCATAACTATACTGGAATCGCTTTTAAGGCAATATCCATGCTCAATTAATCTATAGCTTAAATCGTACTCCTCCATCCCGTAAAAGAAGTCGTCAGGTAGTTTACCAACTACACCCAAAGCTTCTTTTGTTATTACATGAGCCCCTCCAGCAAAGTAGTAAGTAAAGAAAGAATCCTTGTCTTTATATTGATCAATTTTCTTATGTACCAAAGCATTCCTCTGTAATACCAGACTCGGATAATACAACACCCTAAAAGAAACAATTGCAACAGGACGATTATTCAGGCCCGGTGCATTAAAACTATTCTTAATATTGATTAAAGTATCCTGGTGTTGCAGCAAGGCATCATCATCAATAAATACCAGCAGTTCTCCATCGGAGAACTGCATAGCATAATTTCTTCCTGCAGTTACACCCAGATTATCGGGTGCAACATTGTATATAATATTAATATCTTTTACAGTCTTTACCCAGGCTTCTACTGGCGCATAACTGATAGGAGAATTATTGTTTACTACAATCAATTTATTCAGGTGCTTGGCAGCATCGTTCAGCTGAACAATGTTCTGTAAAAGCTCTAAACAATCCTCTGGACGGTTGTAGGTAATTATAACAAAATCAATAGTATTCTCCATACTGCTATTTAGTCCTTTGATTTTTTATAGAACATAAAACAAGCAGAGAACAATAATAACCACATGATTACAGATGAAGCTACCGAAGCTTTCATACTACCATAGTAGGAATCAGGCTTAAATTCGAAGGTAATCTTATGGTCACCTGCAGGTACTGAAAGTCCTCTAAGTACATAGTTTGTTTTAACGATTGGTGTTTCCTTGCCATCTATATAAGCCTTCCATCCATGCCTATAATACACCTCACTAAATACTGCAAACTGATTGATTTTGCTGGAGCTTTTATACTCAATAAAGTCATTATCATTGTTCACTAAACTAACTTTAGCTGTGCTATCAAATTGAGCAGCAGCAGTTGCTAAAGCTTTATCAGCTTCAAATATTACTGCAGAATCTTTAGTATCAAAAGTAGTCAGACAATCCATTACCTCATTAGGCGTTTTCTTTACAGCAATACCTTTCACAAACCAGCAAGCTCCTAATGCACCAGGATTTAACTGTGCTACCGGCTGTCCACCTTGTTGTTGACCAGGTGTAACAACATACTTCGCATTCAGCATGTTTAATACCGGCATACAATTAGGAAAATTATACAACTGATGCTCTATCAGATCCTGATAAATACTCAACTTAGCTGGGTGGTACCCACCTATTGATTTGTGGTAGTAAGAATTCAACGCTCCCTGATTAAAGGCAGCCTGCGCTCCCTGAGTAAGGTTAAACACACGGTAGTAACCGGTATCTTTCAATATCTGTTGATCAGCATCTGTTTTCTTGAATACAGTCTCTGTATCATTATCATCTTGAAAATGTTCTTCATTCATGTACTTCACATCAATGCTCATTACATCGATAAACGAAAACAAACCTACCGCTACAATAGCTACCAGACTATTCACCTTATTCTTTACAAATAAGAAAATAGCAATTACCGGAACCAGTATAAATAAGAAGGAACGGAACAAGGAACCCATAAACAAGTCCTTTCTATCTTCTTTTAAAGCTGATATAAAAGTATGAACAGGTTGGGTTAAACTTTCCTTCTGTTGAGGGTCCTGAATCTGACTGATTTGTTTAGATAAAGCCTTATCTGCTTCCCCCATAAAGTCAGAACTCATGTAAACCAGCAAAGCAATAGCAAACACAGCAGCTACTACAATAAATCCTTTCTTTAATTTCTTCCATAGTTCTTCTTTGTCCTCATACTTGAGTATGGTATCAAAAGAAGCTACAGCCATCATGCACAGCACAAAAGTTGGTATCACCATGATCATACTTGGTGCTCTGAACTTATTGT